>JAFVZS010000010.1 GCA_017508015.1 Lentisphaeria bacterium | reverse complement strand
TAAAAACTACCTTACTCGCAGTTATGAGTACGGCGTAAGCCGCACGGAATGACGGAGAGCGAGGCCTCCGGAAAATCGACTGAAACCGCCGAGTGCGAAGCACGAGCGGCGAGGCCGCTCTCCTGCGGCCGCAGGGAGATTTTTTGGAGATTATGCTCATATGCCCTGCAAACTTTCCCGGAAATCAACTTATTCTCATTTGCGTGTCAGCGGGGAATAAAAATATTTGGTACTTTTTTTATAAAAAAGCTTTATTTTTGACAAAAAGGTATTATATTTATAATAAGCAGCAATTTTTTGCTTTTTTATATAAATATTCAGGTGGCAGGCGGAGTTCTGCGAAATAAGATGATCCGCTTGCGCAGTGAACATGGTTCGCCGACCGGCGTTTGAATACCGGAGAAATCATGGCAGCCGAAACAGTAGAGATGGCTAAAAAGGCTCTGCGGCGGAATTTTTCCGCGCAGCGCAATGCGATAACGGAGCAGCAGCGGCAGGAGTTTTCCGCCGCCATCTGCGAAAATATCCGGGCTTTGCCCGTCTTTCAGAAAACTGCGGCCATCGCAGGCTACATCAGTTTCGGCGCAGAAGTCGATATCTCCGCCCTGTTCCCCGGCAAGCAGCTGTTCCTGCCGCGTTTCGAGGCACGTTCCGGTGTCTATGAAATGGTCGCCGTCGAAGATCTTAAGCACGATTTGCTGCCGGGTAAATACGGAATTCCCGAGCCGTCACCGTCCCTACCGGCGGCGGATGCGGGATTTCTCGCTTCCCAAGTGTTGTTTCTGGTACCGGCAGTTGCCTGCGATCGCAACGGCTGCCGTCTGGGGCGCGGCGGCGGATATTATGACCGTCTGCTTGCCCGGAGCAAAACTCCGCCGGTGGCGGTGATCTACTCCTGCCAATTGTCAGAAACTCCACTGCCCGGCACGGAACACGACCGGCCAGTCCGCTGGATCGTGACCGAAAGGGAAGTTATACATGTTGCAGGGAATTGTGAATCAGGAGAAGAAAAATGATGTGGGAAATTTCTATTACCGCAGCAGCTTCCGTCGTTTTGACTTTGGGAGTGGTGCTGGGTATCCAGCGTATCCGGCGTGATGCCGCCGGACGCAGCGCAGAAAAGATCCGCTCCGATGCGGAACGTGAGGCGGAGCATCTGCTCCGGGATGCCAGAGTTTCAGCCAAAGGCGAAACCATCAAAATGCGCGAAGAGTGCGAAGCCGAACTCAAAGAACGGCGCAGAGAACAATCCAACGTGGAAAAACGTCTCGCTCAACGCGAGGAATTGCTCGACCGGCGGGCCGATTCCATGGATGCCAAACTCAAAAATATCGAGAAGCAGGAGGCCGATATCGCCCAGCTTAAAGAACGGGTGATCAACCGCGAACAGGAACTCAGCAAGAGCATTTCCCGGCAGATCGATGAACTTGAACGCATCAGTGGTTACTCCCGCGAAGAGGCCCGGGAAGTGCTTCTGGAAAAACTCAAAAACGAGGTGCGCAATGAATCCGGGCTGGTCGTGCGCAATGTTCTGGAAGAGATCCGGGAACGCAGCGAAAAAGAGGCCAGACGGATCCTGACCTATGCCATGCAGCGTTATGCTTCAGACTGCACCTATGAGCGTACCACCGCAACGATCCCGCTGCCCAATGATGAGATGAAAGGCCGGATCATCGGCCGGGAAGGCCGCAATATCCGCGCTATCGAAAGTGCCACCGGAGTAAGCATTCTGATCGATGACACCCCCGAAGCGGTGGTGATCAGCTGTTTTGATCCGGTGCGCAAAGAGATCGCCAGAAAATTGATGGAAAAACTCATCGGCGACGGCCGTATCCATCCCACCCGCGTGGAAGAATTGGTCAAAAAAATCACCAAAGAACAGGAAGAGGAACTTTTTCAGGTCGGCGAAGCTGCCGTACTGGAAACCGGTATCCCCGGCGTCTCTCCGCAGATCATGAAGATGCTCGGCCGTCTGAAATACCGTTACAGTTTCTCGCAAAATGTGTTGCAGCATTCACTTGAAACCGCTTACTTCATGGGGATCATCGCCGCAGAATTGGGCCTGGATGAGAAAAAAGCCAAACGCATCGGCCTTTTCCATGACCTCGGCAAAGCAATCGACCATGAGGTCGAGGGCCCCCATGCGCAAATCGGTGCCGATGTGTTGCGTAAATACAACGAAGCCAAAGATGTGGTTCATGCCGTTGCGGCGCACCACGGAGAAATCGAGCCGGAATCTCTTTACGATATTCTGATCAATATTTGCGATACCCTCAGTGCTTCCCGTCCCGGAGCCCGCAGTGAAACTACGGAACTTTATCTGAAACGTCTGGAACAACTGGAAAATATCGCCCATGACTTCCCCGGCGTGGAAAGCTGTTTCGCTTTGCAGGCCGGCCGGGAGATCCGGGTGGTCGTCGTGCCGGAAAAGGTCGGTGAAGGCGAAGCACAGATGCTGGCCAAGGATATTTGTTCACGGATCGAAAAAGAGATGACCTATCCCGGTCAGATCAAGGTGACGATCATCCGCGAAACCCGTTCGGTGGAATACGCAAAGTAAGGGCCCCGGAAAAATGACCGATGCAAGTGTCGTTTACCGGATCGATCTGAAACAGCTGAAAGATAATTTCCGGTATATCCGGAGCTGTGCTCATGATTGCCGTCTGATGCCGGTACTTAAATATGATGCTTACGGCATGGGAGCGTTGGAGATCGGCAACGCTCTCAAAGCCGCCGGAGCGTTCCGTTTTGCCGCTGCCACTGCCGATGAGGCTCTGGAGTTGAAAAAACTCGGTCTTGATGTCCAGATACTCGGACTTTTGCCGCCGTGGGAGGTCGCTCCGGCGGTGGCCGCCGATATCATCTGTCCGGCAGATAATATCCATACCGCCCGCATGATTTCCGCCGAAGCGGTCAGACAGCAGAAAAATATCCGGGTGGCAATCAAAGTCGATACCGGCATGGGACGTCTGGGAATACAGGAAAATCAGGCTCTGGAAACCATCAGTGAAATCGTCAAACTTCCCGGCTTGATCCCCGATTCGCTCTTTTCCCACTTTTGTACTGCGGCTCAGCCGGATATTTTCTTTGCTTCACTGCAAATCGAAAGATTCCTGAAAATAAAAGAACGTCTGGATCAGGCCGGTATCAGATTCGCTTATTATCATCATGCCGCCGGTGATGCGATCGTCAAGATCCCGCGGGCAACTCAAGCTCCATTCAATCTGGCCCGCCCGGGAGGGATGATGTACGGTGACGACTTCTCCGGAAATTGCCGGCAGATCGTGGAATTGACCGCCGTGGTAGGTGAAGTCAGGCAGTTGCCCGCCGGTGCATCCGTCGGCTATTACCGCACATGTATTCTGCCTGCCGCCCGCCGGGTGGCCGTATTGACGGCCGGTTATGCCGATGGTATCCCGCTGGCGTTGAGCAATCGCGGACAGGTGATCATCAGAGGGCAGTATTGTCCGGTGCTCGGCCGGATATCCATGGACTATACGGTGGTGGATGTTTCGCATCTGCCGGAAGTCACCGCCGGTGATGAAGCGGTGCTGCTGGGCAAAAGAGGCGATGCAGAAATCACTGTCGGGCAGTGGGGAAACTTCAAAAATACCCACGGTCACGATATCTGGTGTGCCATCGGTCACCGGACCAAACGGGAATATATCCGGGGTGAGTGATGGACAGGCAGTTGCTGATCAAAACGTTGCAATCTTTCCGCAGTTCGACAAAATTGACCGTGCAGCCACTGAAAGTCCGGCGGGCAAAACTGCGTGATTTCCGCAAACATCTGATCAGTGCCAAAGCGGAAATATATGCGGCTCTGGTGACGGAATTCAACCGGGATCAGCTGGATACTCTGGTCGCGGAATTGCTGCCGCTGGTTCAGATCATCCGTTTCCTTGAGCGCAATCTTACTTCGCTGGCATCGCCGGTGACACTGCGCGGATCGCTGACCACTTTCCCGGCAAGAACCCGGCTCTGCCGCGAACCATACGGTAAAGTGCTGGTCATTTCCACCTGGAATTACCCGCTGCTTCTGGCTCTCGAACCGGCTCTCGGAGCTTATGCGGCCGGAAATCAGGTGATTTTGAAACTTTCGCCGCGTTCGCCGCATATCAACGGCGTTATTAAAACTCTTTTGAAAGCGTGTTTCAGTTCCGATGAGATTCTGGTCATCAATGATGAATTGAGTCTGGATGAGACTTTGAATGCCCGTTATGATTACATCTTTCTGACCGGAAACAGCTCGGTCGGCAAACAGGTAATGCGAAAAGCCGCCGAGAATCTCATTCCGTGTACGATGGAATTGGGCGGTAAAAATCCGTGCATCGTAGCCGGTAACGCCAATTTGCGTCAGGCGGCCAGACGGATCGCCTGGGGTAAGTTTTTCAATGCCGGTCAATCTTGTGCCGCACCGGATTATCTGTTGGTACAGCGGGATATCAAAGAAAGATTTTTAAATATTCTTGCCGCCGAGATCCGCAAAATGTACGGCCGCAACCCCCTGGATGACAATTCGATTTCCGGAATGCCTGATAACGAAGCGTATCAGCGTATCGTTGAATTGATCGCCGAGGGCCGGCTGATCTGCGGCGGTGACCGTGATCCGCAGCGGCTTGCTGTGGAACCGACAGTGATCGACCGGCTGCCGGAAAATTCTCCGCTGTTGACCGGTGAAGTTTTCGGCCCGGTATTGCCGGTGAAAGAATTTGCCACTGAAGCAGAACTGCTCGCTTATCTCAATGATCTTGACCGGCCGCTTGCGGCGTATTGTTTCGGCGGCAGTGATAAACTCAAACGGCGGCTCAAGTACGCATTTTCCTGCGGGGCGGTGGTTTTCAATGATGTTATGCTCCACTTTACCAATATGAATATTCCTTTCGGCGGAGTCGGAGCCAGCGGTTTCGGTGCTTATCACGGGGTGAAAACTTTTACGACTTTCACCCACGAAAAACCGGTAATGGAGCAGACGACACTTTTCGATTTGCCTTTCCGTTATCCGCCCCACCGCCGGTTTATGCGGAGATTGCTGGAATTTTTCAACCGTCTGGGATGAGCGATGCAAGAAAAAATACTGGTCATCGCCGGAGCAACAGCATCCGGAAAAAGTGCGTTGGCTCTGGAAGCTGCCAAAAAATTGAATGGCGAGATCGTATCAGTTGATTCCATGCAGCTTTATGCTGATCTGCCCATCGGTACGGCTCAGCCGGATGCCGGTGAAAAAGCATTGATCCCCCACCATTTGAGCGGCGTTTACGATTTGAATGAGCGTTCGGAAGTCTTCCGTTTCTGTGCTGAAGCTGATGCTGCGATTTCCGATATCCGTCAACGTGGCAAACTGCCGATCCTCTGCGGCGGAACCGGTCTCTATCTCAAAGCTTTGCTCTATGGATTGGATGATCTGCCCGGTGACCGGCAATTGCGGGCGGAACTTGATGAAAAATATGACTCCGATGCCGGGGAAAAAATGTTGCAACTGCGTATGGCAGAGCTTGATCCGGCAGCTATGGAAAAGTGGAAATTTTGCCGCCGCCGTCTGATACGGGCATTGGAAGTTTTTTTAATTACCGGTAAATCCATTGTTGAATTGCAGCAGGGCCGCCGGGCTGAATTGCGTTATAAAACCAATGCCTTTATTCTGGAACTGGATAGTGTTGTTTTAAAGTCGCGCATCGCTGAAAGAGCCGGAAAAATGCTGGATAACGGCTGGATAGAAGAAACTGAAGCTGCCGTTGCCAAAGGACTTTTTCATACTCCCACTGCGCATCAGGCATTGGGATATAAGCAAATATATGCTTATATCAAAGGTGAATTTGACCGGAATACCCTGTTGGAAAAACTTTGTACGGCTACCTGGCAATATGCCCGACGTCAGCGGACGTGGTTCCGCCATCAGCATCCCGAAGCAGCTGTTTTTAACGGCGGGATAGAAGAGCTGCTCAAAAAAATTGAATTGCAGAAATGTAATTGAATGCGCGGGGGTATCTCCGGCTTGATAGAAAATATTTTTTGCCCGAAATAATACCTTTCGTGCCCGGATGAATACTTGTTTTTGCCGATTTCCGGTAGTAAATTATTAGTATTCCATACTAATAAGACAGGAGGGTATGCAGATGAATCAGTGGTATAAAATTTTACTGATTGTTTCGTTGTGCTGTTATTCACTGATCAGTACCGGAGAGGCGGTTTGGAATGGTCAGCTTTCCGGTATCAGCTGCAATTCTGCCAGATACTCGCCAAGAGTTTCCGTTGATAACGGCACGCTGAAGCTCAATGCTTCATTTGATATTCCCAAACATGAATATCTGGTCTTTGATATGAGTGTCAGGGCTTTTATTTTTTCCGGTAAAGCGTTGAGTTTCCGTTTTTCCTGCAATCAGCCGCTCCGGGGGGATATGTTCTATGTCAAAGCTCTGAATGCAGCCGGCAGGGTGGTCGCCAGTTTCTATACCCGTATCACCGATGAGCGTGAGCGCACTTATGTCTGCACTCCGGAAAGTAACTCCGGCGGCATGAACTGGTTCGCTTCGGATGTCAAAGCTCCGCTGACCGATCCGGTGGTGAAATTGCGCTTTTTTTACTGCCGCATGGCCGGAAAGAGCGAACTGGAAATCAGAATGAGCAATCTTGAATTGGTCCCGCCCGCCCCGCCGGTGGTGACGGTCACGCCGCAGGATCATGGTCTGGCCGTGCGCGGCGGCACCTGCCGGGGATTGCATACAGCTGAAGATGCCGACGGAAACGATTGTGTGGTGATCTTTTTGATGGATGATATCAACCGCCGGATGCTGCAAATTGATGCTGCCACCGGAAAAACGGATGAAATACCGGTTCCTTTTGCGCCCGGAGACGGGGTTTACAGTTCATTGAAATCCGCCCGGGGCAAATGTTATTCGCTCTTTGGCCATCACTTTGCGGAGTATGATCCGGCACAGAAAAAATTCACTTTCATCCGGAAAGTCAAAGATCTGGCGGCGATGAGTATGGCCGAAGACCGCAACGGCATTATCTATGCGGCGACTTACCCGGATCTGTGTCTTTATTCCTACAATCCGGCGACCGGGGAATTCAAGGATTTCGGGCAATTGCACCAGGAAACTTTTGCGCAGTATCCCCGTTCAATTACCGTTGCCGATGATGGCACACTTTATATCGGTACCGGCAGTACCCGCGGTCAGGCGATCCACTTTTATCCGGAAACCGGCCGGGCGGTGGCGTTGATTCCCAAAAGCGAAGAGCCGGCCGGAAAATCGCTCTTTGTCCGCCGTTTTACCGATGGTAAAATTTATGCACGGCATCTGGATCTGTTTTTTCTGCTTGACGGCGACACGGCAACCAAACTTGATAAAGTGCCGGATGCCCGTTTTATCAGCAGTCCGCTGACCGGCAGTCAGAGCTTGATCATCCGTGAATTTGACAGCGGCAGAAAGTTGGTCGGCATCGATTTGGGAGCCGGAAAATTGAGTACCTCGGCCGCCGACGGCAGTGACTTGCAGGAGGTAAGTTTTACATTCAAAAATCATGGAGCCCCGATGATGGGGATCGACGTGACCGGCGACGGTATTGTCGGCGGCGGCGGATTTTTTCCCTTCTGTTTCGGCACATTTGATCCGGCGACCGGACAAAAGACGATTCAGGCCGCCGATGTGCAGTGCAATGCGATCAAAGCGCACGGCAAATATTTCTATATTGCCGGCTATGCCGGTGGTCTGATCATGCGTTTTGATCCATCCAAGCCGTGGAATTTAAGTGCCCCGATGCGGCGGACTCAACCCGATTTGGAGAGTAATCCGGTGCTTTACGGTGTGGCCCGGAGTGTCACGATCCGTCCGCACGGTATTGCGGTTTCGCCTGACGGCAAATACTTTGTCGCCGGAGGCACGCCGGAGTACGGTCAGACCGGCGGCGGTCTGGCGATCGTCGATACCCAAAGCGGTCAAATGACTCTGGTGCCGCATACGGAACTTGCTCCGCTGGAAGCTCCGTATGCTCTGGCAGTGTTGAATAACGGTCTGATCATTTGCGGTACGACCGTTAATTCCGGAACCGGCGGCGAAATCAAGGCTGCGGAAGGCTCATTGCTGATGTATGATATTTCCCGGCAGAAGTGTGTCTGGCGCAGCAAAGAACTGGGCAAGGTCAACACCATATACCAGCTTATTTTGCTGGATGATCACCGGGCAATGGGAATAAATTCCAATCGTGAATTGTTTATTGTCGATCTGGATTTGAAAAAAGTAGTCGTCAGACGGGATATTTCCAACCTGATGCCGGCGGCACAGAATCAGAGCTGCCGTGCGCTTTTGAGTGACGGGCACGGCGGATTTTATTTCCTCGGTCATCAATTGCTGGCCAAGATCGACCCGGCAGACGGCAAAGTGATCAAAACAGTGAAAATTTCCGGCAATGTTCAGGTTGGCGGCGGCATTCATAATGATGTGTTGTATTTCGTCAGCGGCAACAACTGGAAAAGTATTGATTTGAAAGAAGTTTTCAGATAAAGGAGAATTTTTCTGATGAATGATTATACGGCACTTTGCCGGAATCTGGTTCCCCGCAAGGTGGCAAATACCTTTGAACGCCCCTCATGGTGGCGGGTGCGCATCCCGGAATTGATCGCGGATATCGGCAAAGTCAGAAAAGGTCAGGTCGATATTCTGACTCATACCCCCGGAGGTTTCCCGGTATATTGTGTTTCCTACGGCAAAAAACTGCCTCAGCGCAAGACCACCTGGCCGAGCCTGACCGGCAGTAAACATCCGGAATATTACACCAATACCGATCAGCAGACTCTGCTCTTTATCGCCGGTATCCACGGTGAGGAAACGGAAGGAATTATTACGCTGAGCAACTTTATTTCCCTGATGGAAACCGGAGTCGATCACCGGGGCGAATCCCGGCCGTACCTGATGGAGCTGGCAAAAAATTACCGTCTGCTGATCATGCCGTGTGTCAATATGGATGCCCGCAGTTTTGCTCCGGATTGCCTGATGGGATGCACGCAGGTGGATTACAAACCCATTCAGACCCGGCTCAAAAACGGCAATTATCTGGTTTGGCCGCATTTGAAAGAATATTTCCCGCTGCCGATGGATGAGGTCGATCAGTTGGGGGCATATTACAACTTTGACGGGGTGAATATCCAGCTGGATGCCGCTCCCGGGAATATCGTTTCCAACGAGGCAAAAGCAATTTTGAAACTGGCTCACGATGAGCGGATCGACTGCATGGTAAATATGCATACCGGCACTTACGGTGCACACTTTGTCCATCCGACGGTCGTCAACTATCCGGGCAACTTCAAAACCGTCCACACCATCAACCGGCTCTGGTCGGAAAAGATCGGCAGAATTCTGGATTACGGCGAAGAGGCTTACAGCGTGCAGTGCGATATCAACGATGCCGTTTCCATGGCCACCGGAGCAGTGACGATGACTTACGAAGCCGCCGGATTGAAACTTGAACCGTTTGAAAACAAAGTCGAAGTCGCCTATAAAATGATGGAAACCATTATGGAATACGGCCTGAAACAGCCGCTTTCGCCCCGTGATACATTGATGAAACCGCAGAAAGCTGATTGAAAAGGAGGGCATTTCTTATGAATGATTATGCAGAACTTTGTAAAGATCTGGTTCCCCGCAAGGTGGCACATACTTATGAGCGGCCGGCATGGTGGCGGGTGCGCATCCCGGAATTGATCGCGGATATCGGCAAGGTGAAAAAAGGCCGGGTCGCGGTCGTTACCCATACTCCGGGCGGTTTTCCGGTATACTGTGTTACTTACGGTGAAAAATTGCCCCAGCGCAAAACCACCTGGCCGAGTCTGACCGGCAGTAAGCATCCGGAATATTATGCCAACAGCGGTCAGCAGACCCTGATGTTTATCGCCGGTATCCATGCCGAGGAAACGGAGGGGATCACCGCTTTGAGCAATCTTATTTCTCTTTTGGAAACCGGTGTCGATCACCGGGGCATTGCCCGGCCGCATCTGGTGGAATTGGCACAGAAATTCCGGTTGATCATCATGCCGTGTGTCAATATGGATGGCCGCAGTTTTGCGCCGGATTGTCTGATGGGATGCACGCCGGATGATTATGCCCCGCTTCATACCCGGCTTAAGGATGGCAGATATCTGGTCTGGCCGGATTTGAAAGAGTATTTCCCGCTGCCGATGGATGAGGTCGATCAACTGGGCAGTTATTACAACTTTGAGGGAGTGAATATCCAGTTGGATTGCGCTCCGGGAAATATCATTTCCAACGAAGCAAAAGCGATTTTGAAAATCGCCCACGATGAACGCATCGACTGCATGGTGAATATGCATACGGCGCGGGATAATCCGCATATCATACCGCCGACGATCACCAACTATCCGGGCAACTTCAAAACCGTTCATGAGATCAACCGCCGCTGGACGGAAAGCATGGCCAAACCGGCCATGGATTACGATGAAAATGCTTACAGCGTGCAGTGCGATATCAATGATGCGGTGACTCTGGCGACCGGTGCGGTGACAATGACTTACGAAGCGGCCGGATTGAAAGTTGAGGAATTTGATGATAAGCTTGAAGCGGCATACAAACTTTTTGAAGTGATCATGCAGTACGCTTCTGAAACGCCGATCGCCCCGAGAAACAAGTTGCTTTACCGTTAAATAAAAGGATAAAAATTATGAAAAAGATCTTCATTTTTTCGGCATTGTTCTGTATTTTGGCACTCGTTGCCGGTGAACAGAGTATTCTCATGCAGCAGATCCGTTCCAAACGGGTGGCTGACGGCAGTACTGTTACCGCAGTGACCGGTGATGGCGGTAAAATGATCACACTCAAAGGAAGTGCGTCTCACCGGAAATTCGGTTATCTGATTTGCAACGTAAAAGTTGCGCCATTTACAATGACCGGTAAAACTCTGGTGCTTGCGGTACAGAGTCCCTATACCGCCGGTGACCAATTTTATGTAAAAGGTCTGAATGCCGCCGGCCGGGTGGTCACTTCTTTTGTGACCAGAAGCAATTTGAGTTGTCCGGGGGAAATTTTCTGCACTCCTGGCAGTACCGCCGGGGGAGTCACCTATTTCGCCAACAATGTCAAAGCTGATCCGGATGAGGCGATCGTGACCTTGCAATTCTGTCTCGGCCGTAAGGGACCGGCGGCGGATTTTGATATGACCATCCGTAATATCCGCCTGATCGACCGGCAGGAAAAGTCCGGCATTGTGATCACTCCGCAGACGCAGACCGGTGCATTGACTTTGTTCCGGGTCGCCGGAAAAGGCGTGCCCAAAGGTACAGCGGCGGTTGATATAGCGGATGGTAAAATTTCCATTGATGCCGAAATCAAGTATGAAAAATACGGCTATGCGACCGCTTCAATCGAGGTACGTCCTTTTGTGCTGGACGGTAAAAGCTTGAAATTTAATGTAAAATCCGGTAATTTTGTTGCCAGTGACAGTTTCTATGTCAAAGGTTACGATGCCAATAACAAGATCGTTTTTTCATTCTACACCAAAAAAGATCTGCGAGAAGGGGTGACGATGATCTGCACCCCGGGATTTGACGGCAATAATGCCACGAATATTCCCGGTGATGTCAAAGCTCCTTTGACCAATCCGGTGGTGAAACTGGTGTTTTATTGCGGCCGCCCCGGCCCGGCGGCGGCCGTGGATATGGAAATCAGTGATATAGCTTTGGTCAACCGGCCGGTCATTCCCGGCAGTGAGGGATTTGATACGCACGGCGTGGGGATCTCATCGGCGGAAGTCCGCAACGTTATCGCTTGTGTTGACCGTAACGGCAGGCGGCTGGTGATCACTTCCCCGATAGATGAGGGCAAAGCTTATTTGCTTCTTACAGAGGTCGATACCGGAAAAACCTTTCAATATTACTGTGAAGGTTATGGCGGTATTTTCGGCGGCGGAGTTCTCACTCCCAACGGTAAATTCGTTTTTGCCGCCTGCGGCAAGGCGTGGGTCTTTGATATCAATGAAAGAACTTTGACGGCTTGCGGCCCGGCGGCAGGTTCCAGTTTGTGTGCCACGGTCGCTCCGGATGGCGTGACCGCTTATCTGGGTTTTGCTCCCGGCTGTGATGTGGTGGAAGTCAATACCGATACCTGCCGCAGCCGCAATCTCGGCAAAATGGATGACCGGGAACAGTACGCCTCTTATCTGGCGGTGGACAGTAACGGCATTCTCTATTGCGGCATCGGCACTGCCAGAGGTAATATCGTGGCCTTCAACCCCCGAACCAATGAAAGAATGCAGATATTGCCGGAAGATCAGCGCAAACTGGGCACGGCGCAGGTGATTCCCGGTGCGGATGGTTACGTCTATGTTTTATTCAATAATTTCGTTGCCAAATGTCTGGATGGCAAAGTCGTTGAATTGGGGGCACGCTGTCAGAAAACCAGAGATGTTGTTTCAGTCAAATACGGTTCACGCAAATATGATTTCCCCGACGGTTCAGCGGTAACAGGCATCGACCTCGGCACCCGGGAATTGGTCATCCGGGAAAATGGTAAAAACCGCACGATCAAAATCGAATATGTTTCCGGCGGCTTGAATCTTACTTCCATGGGATTGGGCCCGGATGGCTGTGTTTACTTCAGCAGTTCCCACCCCAACCATCTCGGCCGTCTGGATATCGCCACCGGAAAAATCACCGATCTGGGCTTCAATCCCCGGATCGGCGGCGGCAACTGGTGCAATATGGTCGCCTTTGACGGCAAACTTTTCGGTTGTGAATACGCCGGTGGCAGGTTGTGGATGTATGATCCGGCATTGCCGGCGGTTTATGCGGCCCGTAAAGTCGACCACTTCGGCATAGCTTACGGTGAGTTGCTGGCCAATGCGTTTTCCCGGAACGGGCAGTGGCGGGAATTGACTCAGATGCAGGTGCTTTTCGGCATTGCCGGCGGCGAAGATCATGAAATGGGTCTGAAACTGCCGGTCCCGGAAAAGGGCTCATGGTATTTGAATCTGCAATTTCTCAAATCCGGCTCATACGGTATAATCACGGTCAAAGTCAAAGATCAGGAATACAAATTCAATTTGCAGCACCATGAAACTGCTCCCGGCCCGATGGAAAATCTCGGTCCGTTTGATTTGGAAGGCGAATTTCTGGAAGTCCGCTTTCACGCTTCCGCCAAAGGCGTTACCGGAGCGAGAAACTACTTCAGTCTGATCGGTATCGAGTTGTCTGAAAACAAGCGGGAAATACCGGCCGTCGCGCAAAATAAGCTGAATCCGGATATTCTCGGCGGCTGGCCCAATCTGATCACCCGTCCGCGGACGATCGCAGTAAATCCGGTCACCGGAGAGGTGGTCATCGCCGGATTTGCCAACTATGGTCTGGTCGGCGGCGGCTTCGGCATCTGGGACAGCAGGAGCGGCAAGATCCGGGAAATCAGCGATTGGCTGCCCGGTGAAAGCTGTATAGATATGTATTTCCGGGCCGATGGGAACCTGGTCGGGGCAACCAGTGTCACCGCTCCCGGCGGCGGCCATGAAACGGCGACTAAAGCTTCGGTATTCATGATCGACTGGCCATCCGGCAAAGTGGTGAAACATATTGCCTTTGACGGGGAACGCAATATTTACGGAGTCCGGGAATTCGGCAATTACATCTATGCGGCGGCTTCCACCGGCAATTTGTATATCATTGACAAAAACAGTTGGCAGCCGGTCAAAACTTTTGAATTGAGCGGCGCACCGGTCAACCGCAATCCGCTGCTGCTTACGGCGGATGGCAAACGGCTTTTCATTCTTTGCAACCGGGCGGTTTTTGAAGTCGATCCGGCCGATGGTATGCCGGTGTATGTGGCCCGGGCGCCATTTACGATTTCAGCCGGCGGCGCGATTTCCGGTGACCGCATCTATTTTATCAGCCGAGAAAAGATCGCCAGCTGGCAGATAAAGGATTTGAAAAGATGATTTACGATATCCATACACACAACATTGCTTCCAGCAACCGGGATCTTTTCGGTGAAGCGGAAAAACACGGGATCAGCCGGGTGCTGTTGTTGGGCGATGTTTCGCGCCACAGTGAGGCTCAAAGTGCAGAACAGGTGCGGGAGATCAACGATGATACTATTGCTGATGTGAAAAAATACTGCGGCATGGCCGACGGATTTTGTTACATCAATCCGGCATTGCCCGCCGGTTTCATACGGGAGGAGGTGGCCAGATGTTTTGCCGCCGGTTTGAAAGGGGTGAAACTGGAAATTTCCCTCTGCTGCAGCAATCCGAAACTGGATGATCTGATGGCGGTGCTCAAAGAGTATGACCGGCCGCTGCTGCATCACTGCTGGTTCAAGACGGTTGGTAAATACGGTGAGGAATCTGATCCGTCGGATGTCGCCATTCTGGCGAAACGTCATCCGGATGTAAAGATCGTGATGGCGCATTTGTGCGGTTGCGGTTACCGGGGCGTGGAATATATTGCCGATCTGCCCAACGTTTATGTGGATACTTCCGGCGGCCAGCCGGAAAACGGTTTTCTGCAATATGCGGTCAAACGGATCGGGGCGGGACGTCTGCTTTACGGTTCGGATGCGCCGTGCCGGGATTTCGGATGCCAGTTGCACAAGATTCTGGATGCCGGATTGAATTCAGCGGATCTGGAAAAGATTCTTTATACCAATGCTGTGGAGTTGTTGAAATGAATGGGATTTTTGATGTGAATATTTCCTGCGGCCGCTGGCCTTTCCGGAGATTGCCGGACTCGGAATTGCCGGAATTGGCCGCCGTGCTGAAAAATTTCGGTATCCATGGCGGTATCGTGCGCTCTTTGGAAGCACCTTTTTCCATGAATATCAATGAAGAAAATGAGATTCTGCTGAAAAGGTGCGACGGAATGGAAAATTTCATTCCGGCGGTGGCGGTGCGTCCGGAATTCGGTTTGTGGCGTGAAGTTTCCGGCAAGGTGGCGGCACTTTATCCGTCTTATCATCAGTATTCGCTGTTTGCCCCGGAAACATTGGAAATGATTTCCGGTCTGCTGGCAAAGGATATTGTGCCTCTGATCGTTATCCGGGAGGAGGATGAGCGCGGACAGAATCCATTGTGCAAAGTGGCGGCAGTACCGGCTGATGAGATCAATGAATTGGCAAAGATGTTTCCGGAAAAACCATTTATTGCCGTGAATGCTTATGCCTGGGAATACAGTAAATTCACCGCTGAAAACCTTTATGTGGATATCGCTTTTGCCGAAGCGTTTCCCGCTCTGGCCGGAGCTGCGGCCGAAACGGTGGGCCCCGGACGGCTGGTCTTCGGTTCACATGCCCCGTTTTTCTGTGTCGGAGCGGAGGTAAGCAAACTGTCTTACAGTAAATTCAGCAAAGAAGATGTGAAAAATATTTCATATAAAAATATGGAAAGGATCCTGTATGGAAAATAAGTTGGCAATGCTGGGCGGTACTCCGGTGAAAACCACTCCGTTCGGTAAAGGCAGACGTTATGATGAAGCTGAAATGGCGGAAGTCAAAGACACCTTTGAGCATGGCAGTCTGATTTACTGGGGCGGGTATAAGATCGGTCAATTCTGCGAGACGGTCAAAAAATATTTCGGAGTGGAGTATTGTGCCGGCGGCAGCTCCGGTTCAGCGGCGATCCATGCGGCGGTCGGTGCGGCGAAAATCGAACCGGGATATGAGGTCATCACCTCACCGATCACGGATATCGGTTCATTGGTGGGGATCATCTATCAGAATCTGATTCCGGTTTTTGCCGATGTCGATCCGCACACCTACAACATGACTCCTGAATCGGTTGAAAAGGTCATTACCGATCGCACCCGGGCGATCGTGGTTGTGCATCTGGCGGGAAATCCGTGTGATATGGATGGGATCATGGCGGTTGCCAAAAAACATAATCTGTTTGTGATCGAGGATTGTGCGCAGGCTTACGGCACGCTTTACAAGGGGCGTCTGGCCGGTACGATCGGCGATGTCGGTGCATTTTCGCTCAATGAATCCAAACACCTGAGTGCCGGAGACGGCGGATTTATCATTACCAATGACAAAGAGATCCATGGACTTTGTCACAACTATCTGGATAAATATTATGACCGTCTGGGGCGGGGGGATCGTCTGGATCACATTGCTCCGAATTACCGGGCCAGTGAATTGCAGTATGCAGTCGGCAAGGCGCAATTCGGCAAGCTGGATGATATTCTGGCTAAGCGGCGCAAATTTGCGGCGATCCTTTCAGAAAATCTGGCCGGGATCGATGGCATAACACTGCCGGAAGTGCTTGACGGCTGTGAAAGTTCATGGTGGTTCTACCTTTTCCGGCTGACACCGGGAGTTTTTGAGGGGGACGGGCCGAACTTTGCCAAGGCAATGTGTGCCGAAGGATGCTGGGCGCAGGCGGGATATATTCCGCAGCCGATCTACCGGGAAAAGGTCTTTGCACAAAAGAGTTTCTTCCCCGGCAATGTGTGGCCGGCGGAGGTGGTTTCCGGCAGAAGTTATGCTTATCCCAAGGGACTTTGTCCGGTGGCTGAAGAGGTGCTGGCGACTTCGATCCGGTTGCCGGTGAGTGAATTTTTTACGGAAGATGATGCGCTGGATATGGTCAAAGCGGTGAAAAAGGTGGCCGAAGGCTTGAGGAAATAAAAAACAGAATTTTGGTGAAAAATCTAAACTGCGGTGGCGCATTACGGGCAATCTCTTGCCAAATCTGCGGACCCAAGCTCGGTCGAGTATGGTTATACACTCCCTCGCTTTTGCCTTGATTTGGCGGCGACCTTGCCTCGTACTGCATCCACCGGGTGGAACGGTGCTGACCTTGCCTCGTACTGCTCCTACCGGGTGGAAAGGTGGCGGTGATAATCAAATAAAAATCTGCCACCGGGTGCTTACCCGGACGTGGTCAAGCGGCGGAACGCTTGTCGCCGCCGTAAGCGGCGAAAATAAGCGACAGCGCAAAGGTCGGCGTAAAAACGCCGACACCACC
>JAFVZS010000089.1 GCA_017508015.1 Lentisphaeria bacterium | reverse complement strand
TTCGTGGGAGCTTTTCAATGAATTTTACCGCCGTTCAGAGTGGCACAATAAAGAACTTGCCGGCGACAGAGATTTTTCCGGCAATCCCCCTGCCGGACAGGTGCATATTATTCCGTATGATATCCCCGATGAATTGCTGCAACGCTACAAAGCGGTCATTTTCCTCGGCAGAAATGTGATGAGTGATGAACTTTACAACAAACTTGTCAGATATGTAACAAACGGTGGACAACTACTGCTCACTGCCGCCCATTTGAATACTCAAACCACTCCTGACGGCAGTTACATCCCCTACAATAACGGCGACTGGCAGGAGTTATGCGGAGTGAAGACCGCTTCCGGAAAAACTTACCGCCCGTTCGGAGTAAAATTCAAAGCGATGCCGCAAAGCTGCTGGGTGTTCCCGCTCTGGACGAGTATCTGCGACCCGAAATATCCGGGTTTTTCTTTCGATGCCGCCGATCTGATTCCCGTCAATGCCGATGTGCTGGCGGTCAATTCCGACCGTTTCAACGATCAGGATCATCAGCTGAAAGCCGACGGGGGAACTACCGCCACCGCCGCAAAAGGTGATGACGCGGAACTCCGGGCCTGGGAAAATCTGACTTCCGGAGTGATCTTCGGCAACCGGTGCGGCAAAGGCGAAGTGATCCTGGTCAACTCCCTGAACTATCCGGGAGCGACCGGCTTGAAAGAGTTGTACACCTTTCTGATGAAAGCGGCGTGCAATGCCAATTACTCTTATCCCGCCGTGGAATCTTCCGACCGGGTGCGTTATGCCGTTTATCCCGGTTCGCCGCGGATACTTTATCTGCTTAACACCGAAGAAAATCTGGAACAGTGTGCCATCGTGCACTTTTCCGGAGAAAAACGCCGCAGCGTGCGCCTCGCCCCCGGCGAATTGGCTGAAATCGAACTTTAATCAACATTGGAATGGAATTTTATGAAAACAGACTGGTTCACTTCCGCCCGTTTCGGGATGTTCATCCACTGGGGCATTTACTCCATCCCCGCAAAAGGCGAATGGAGTTATGCCAATGACCCGTGGAATCCCGGAGAATATGAGGCTTTTGCCAAAAAATTCGATCCGGAAAATTTCGATCCGGAAAAATGGGCAAATCTCGCAAAAGCCGCCGGTATGAAATATGTGGTATTCACCACCAAACATCATGACGGATTTTGTATGTTCGACAGCCATTATACCGATTACAAGGTCACCAACACCCCATTCGGTAAAGATGTGACCAAAATGGTCGTCGATGCGTTCCGCAAAGCCGGATTGAAAATCGGCTTTTACCACTCGCTTCCCGACTGGACCCATCCGGGATATGCCGATCCGGAAAGTCCGGAATTTTACCGGACCAAAACCATCCATACCCCGACTGATGCCGAATACCGCAGTTTCCTGGATTACCTTTACAACAGTGTCGAACAGTTGATGACCGGATACGGCAGGATCGATCTGCTTTTCTTTGATTACACCAGCAAATACAAAGACGGAACCGACTACTTTGACCGCAACCGGCTGCTGGAAATGATCTACCGTCATCAGCCGGATATCCTGGTCAATGACCGGCTGGCATTTTCCAAAGAACATGTCTGCGATTTCGATTATTACACTCCGGAAGTGACCGTGATGAATCAACCGCCGTCGGTCAAAGGCCGACCGGTGCTCTGGGAATCCTGCGCCACAATGAATGACAACTGGGGATATTGTAAAGGTGATGAAAATTACAAATCGCTTTCCACGCTGGTCTGCGGCTTGCTCGGCTGTGTTTCGCAAAATGGCAATCTGCTGCTCAATGTCGGCCCGAAACCGGATGGTTCACTGCCGGATATGACCATCGCCAAACTGGAAGAACTTGCCCGGTGGTTCGCGGACAACGGCGAAGCGGTCACCGGTTGCGGTAAAGCGGAATATGCCGCGCCATTCGGTTTATGTTATACCCGAAAGGGCAAAAATATCTATGCCGGAGTATTGACCGCGCCAATGGGAGATATCATTCTGCCGCAACTCAAAGGCAAAGTCAGAGAAATAACTTTGCTGAAAAACGGTTCCAAAGCCAGTCTGATCGATTTCTGGGGATTTGAACTGCTTAAAAGTGATGATTTGCGGATCCGCATGCGCGGTCTGGCCCCCGGGGATGTATTGAAAATCGAATTGCTCTGATTGGTTTTATTCCGGAGAAAAATATCATGGTTTTAAGTAAGAATCTGCAAACCCATATCGAAAATATCTGCGATATCGGCATACGTCTTGCCGGTTCGGCAAATGAACGGCGCGCCGCTGAATATGCCGCAGAAAAGTGCCGCAGTTACGGAGTTCAGGCAACAATCG
>JAFVZS010000088.1 GCA_017508015.1 Lentisphaeria bacterium | reverse complement strand
GGCAGCGTGTATTCCAATCTTTCACCGTAAAACCATCGACCACCTACAAATTGGAATATTATGTAAAGTGTGAAAATATCGTTCCCCAGCCGGATGCAAGATTTGCCGGAGCGGCATCGTGGATATCCATGAAAAAAAATACGCCGTTACGGGGCAAACAGGGGCCGTGGAAACTGGATACGGCTCCCGGCGGATGGCAACTGGTTTCGTACACATTCAAAACCGGCCCGGAAGACACCACTGCCGCAGTGGAGTTTCAACTGCGCAATGCTTCCGGCACAGTGTGGTTCGACGGAGTGAAGATCACTGAAATTTCCGGGGAAGCAGAAACCAGACTGAGTGCCAAACTCTATCCGGTAGAGTTTCTGAAAGAAGAACCTTTTCAGCTGGCGGAAAATCTGACCGGCACGCTGATTCTGCGAACCGGGGCATCGGTAAATAATCTAACTTCAAACGGTACAATGACTCTGGATGTGCCGGATTTTGTGCAAGTTATCGGCAGTGCGCCGATTCTTGCCATCAATCCCGCCCCCCAGGGAGATTCCCGGCGCAGAATCACCCCATATCAAATCGAGGAATTGGAAAATATCATCCGCGATGGAAAAAAATACCGCCGCTTCCGGATCACCTTTGACAGAAATTTCACCCGGCTGATTTCCGCTCAATGGTATCAGCATGCTATTTTTTTGAAAGCGGAAAAAGGAAACGTCGGCAAATCTGCACCATTTTATTTCCGGCTCAATGTCGGAAATGAAACCTCCCCGGAAGGCTGCGGCCGTTTGAAAATTGTGCCGCAGATCATTCATCAGACACCGCCATGCCGACACTTTGCTTTTATGCTGGCGCGTATACCGTCTCTTCAGACTGCCGGATTGGCAGGACAGCAGGAAAACCATACATTCTGGAGCGCACTGTCAGAGCAGCGTTACAGCTGGCTCCGGGCATGTGATACACCATTGCCAGGATTCCGGCCGGTCATGATCGTGGGTGGTCCATTCTGGTCGGTGATCACCTCCATACAGCCGAAAATAGCAGAACTTGCCAGACTCCTGCCGCAGAATATTACGGATAAAGGCAAGGTCGGCGCCGGATTTGCCAATTGGAGCAAATTGGATGATCAAACCGGCAAAGTTGAGGAAATTTACCGTCTGGCCGCCAGAGAGATCCGCCGTCTTTATCCTGAAGTTGAAGATGTCGTCTGGGATTTTGAACCTCATCCTTACGGCTACGATGAAAGAGGCAGAAAACGCTTTGCACAAACCATTAAACTTGATCATGTGCCGGAGATTGCTGAAATTCAGGAAAAATACCGTACCGAATACTTCCGTTACATGGTTGATCTGCATGCGCAATATGCCAACCGGGCAATGCGGATATTCAAAGAGGAAGCAAAAGGGATCCGATTCTGGTTCTGCTCCGATAATCTGTCAGCTTCCGGCAGTCATGTTTCCGCCTGGTGCGGAGTGGATATCCGGCTTTCCGACCACGTCGCAGACGGTCACATGCCCATGCCTTATTACAGCGGGCCACGTTTCTTTGATGATGTGGCATTCAATATCGATCAATTGGAAAAACCATTTTTCCCGCTGATCGATCCGGCGGAAAATATTGCCAGCTTCTATCACCAGTACAATCCGGCCAAGGTCAGGCAGAATATTCTGGCGGCCGCTGCACTGGGAGCAAAAGGTATCGGATTTTGGCCGAATGACGCTCTTTCAGCCGATTACTTCAGAGCGATTTCAGAAGCTTATTCCATGGTTTCTGCGGCGGAAGAATTCTACTTTGCCGGGAAACGCTGTGATGAAGAATTCACCTTTGAACCGGCCAATGCCATGATAAAAGAGGTTGAAAATGAACAAGGGCAAAAAGTAAAACTCTATTTCCCGGATTTTCCGAGATTTTTGCGGACAACAGTCCATCAGCTGGGCACTGATTATCTTTTTACATGTTTTAATTATCACGATTCTCAAGCGGTGCTGCTCCGGATAAAAGGACACGGAGAAATGCGGTTGATTGAAATTCCGCCACAGGGCGTAACCCAATATCGGCTTTCTCAACAACAGGATCCGGAGTTGCTGAAAAAACTTGAATTATTCAATACCGTCACTTCAGACAGGAAAATTCCGGAATTGAAAAACGGGGATGCCTCCCTGGAATGGGCGGCGGATTCCCGGGGAATGCCTTATTTCCGTCTGAAAAGCAGGAGTTCTTCCATCGGGATCGATCTTCTCGGTGATTCCAGAATCACGAGTTTTCTGAGCCCGACCGGCAATGAGCTGCTGGATGGCGGTTTTATGGCGCATCTGATCTTCTCCGATCCCCTGCAGCCGAAAACAGTTTCCGTAATCCACTCCATGCGCATAATCAACAACTCTCCGGAAGTGGTATTGAAAGGGGTTGTCGGCCCCTACGCCGGAGCGAATCCGGCACCGAACCCGTTGACTGGCATGGAAATATTCCGGAAATTTCTGCTCAATGGCGACATTTTGGAGATCGAATTTTTATTGCATAATCCCACTGACCGTACCATGAATCCGGAATTCCGGATAAATAATTATCCGTTTCCGGGAAAACGTTTCGGAGCGCAAGGCTGCAGGAATACTCTGCGCAGCAATGACCGTGAAGTTATTGCCTCTGCGGGCAGCAGCATTTTCGCCAGAAAAGGCGCAACGGTTCCGTTTTTCGGCCGCCGCAAGCCGGAATTATGGGATGGCGGGCCGTTGATAATGTCCGCCGAAGCCGGAAGAATGAAAGACCGGCTGGAATTTATACCGGATCAATCTTTCAACGGCATCATGTATTGGTTCGGTACCGACAGCAATACCGTTGAATTGCTTCCCGGCATGGTCAATATTCCGCCCGGCGGCAGTGCCGTATTCCGTTACCGGGTAAAAATTTCCGGACAATCAGCATTTCCGGTATATTTTTTGGGGGTGTTGCAAAACCTGAACAGGAAGTTTTGCAACACCCCCCGGATTTTTTTAACTCCGGCTTGCCACAACGCAGTATAATTAAGCCTGAAAATGAAATTTTTTCACCAAAGAGTCAATTGAAAAATCAGTGATAAAGTGTCGGATCAGGGATCCCCGCATCGAGAAATCCCTGATGCCGCAAACGGCAGCTGTCACATTTGCCGCAGGAGCGGCCCTGATCATCCGGATCATAACAACTGGTCGTCAAACTGTAATCCACCAGCAATTCACTTCCACGCCGGATGATTTCCGCTTTGGAAAGATTCTGCAGCGGCGTATGTATCTGCCACTGCCAATTTTCATCCACCGCACAAGTCCCCAACCGTGCCGTTTCAGCAAACGAGGCAATAAAAGGTGCACGGCAATCCGGATAGTTGGAGTAATCCACGCTGTTCACACCGATAAAAATATCGTGCGCCCCGATCACTTCCCCCCAGGCGGTCGCCAATGACAGAAATACCAGGTTCCGGGCCGGCACATAAGTTACCGGAACCGTTCTGCCGACACCATCTTTGGGCACATCCAGAGAATCATCAGTCAATGCCGAACCGCCCCATTGCCGCAAATCCAGCTTGAATGTCCGGTGTTCAACCGCTCCCATCGCCGCCGAAACCTTTTCCGAAGCCTGCAATTCATTGCGATGCCGCTGACCATAATCAAAACTCATGGTATAACACTCAAATCCTTCTGACCGGGCAATGGCCAGACAGGTGGCGGAATCCAGACCGCCGCTCAATAAAACTATCGCTTTTTTCATTTTTCAACTCACTTCCTGCGGGTAATATTCAATTTGCGGATCATTTTTTCCAGTGCCGACAAGCCTTTCAGCCACCGGCTCGATGCCACGGTGATCGCACCTTGCGGACAAAACTCCTGACAACAGTAACAACGTATACAGCTGCCGTAATCAAACACCGGCAGTTTACGGACCATTTTCAAACTCTGCGGCGGACATTTGCGGATACATAATCCGCAGGAAATACACTTTGCCTTATCCACCACCGGCCGGGAAAGGAGCATTTTACGCAGTAATTTACGCAACCTGACCGGGAAATACACCCCCCATTCCAGAACTTTTTCCGGTGCTTCCGGCAATTTGACCGGATGTACTTGCGGCACATCTCCGCAGTCAACAAATCCGGCAAGTAAATTTCTGGCCTTTCCCCGGCGCAAAACCGGAGTATCATTCACTCCGAGCTTCCCGGCAACTGAGGCATCCAGAGCCAGCGCATCACTTGATGCGCACAAAAAGCCCAATGCCACCGGATCTCCGCTGCCGGGACCGTTGCCTTCCATGCCGACCACGGCATCAAGCAGGGTGATTTGCGGTGCAGCAAGCAGATAAAGATCCAGCAGCATATCGGCAAAGTCATCAAAATTACGCCCTACTGCCAAATGCCACGACAACCTTTCACTGCCCCGCACCAGCCCGAAAAGATTTTTCACTCCGCAAGTCAAAGTCATCATCGCATGAGTCTTGGCTTTGGCAAAATCAATAATCAAATCATATTCCCGGAATTCAACGGCGATCTCCAACTGCCGGTTGCGGCACTTTTCCGGCATGGCACTGATTTTCTCATATCCGGTACAGTTTTTGACGGTCACTCCGAGCTTTTCCAGCTCCGGCATGATGCCCATGCTCCTGACCACGGCATCCGCAGTACGCACCGCCGGATTTTCGATCACGGCGATCACTGCGGCATGGCGTGCTTTGAGAAAACGGCACAAGGCGAGCAGCAGCTGCGGATGAACCGCGGCCGGATCATCCTGCCGGTGGTACTCCAGCAGATTCGGCTTGATCATCACCGATTTACCGGCGACACCGCCCTGAGCCGCCAGAAGCGGTTCCAGCACTTCCGGCAAAGCCCGGTTCAGATTCTCCATCCGGTAATCTGCACAACGGCTGTAATAAACATCGATCATAAAGTCCATCCCTCAAAAGTGCTGCTGCCAAAGTGTATTGCGGAAATTACTTTTATCATGCCTGACAAAAATATATAAATCTGACTTTGCCGGAATTTTCAACCGGCAAACAAAGATCCATACACAAAAAAAGGGGGCATTGCAACCTTTTTCAGAGGTTTTGCAACAGCCCCTGTCATACGGCATATTCCTCAGAATGACGGCAAATCGATTCCCAGCGAACTGCCGACAGATTTCATCTGCTCCTGCATGGCACTCTTGGCAGAGGTCAATGCACTATTCAAAGCTTCAGAAAGTTCTCTTTCCAAATACTCTTTATCCTGAAGCATTTCCGGGGCGATGGAGATGTTACGCACCGTAACATCTCCGCCGACTGTCACACTTATTCCGCCATTGGCCGTGGAACTGGTGAACTCCATTTTGGGAAGTTCTTCTTTTATTTTCGCAGCACTGGCCTGCAGCTCTTTGGCATGAGCCATTATTTTCATCAAATCTCCGAATCCGGCCATCATTTACCTCCCTGTTTTGCAGCTTTGCGCCCCATACGCCAGGAAACAAAAGGTCCGGAAAGAAATACTGATGAATAAGTTCCCAGAATAATACCCCACATCATCACAAAGACGAAGTCGCTGATTTCCGGTCCGCCGAAAAGCCACATGATAAAGACCACAATAAAGGTCGTCAAACTGGTGATCAGAGTACGGCTGACAGTCTGATTGACCGAAAGGTTGACCAGATCACCGAATTTTGTGCCTTTATGCAACTGCAGATTTTCCCGCAGACGGTCAAAGACGACCACCGTATCGTTGATCGAATAACCGATCACCGTCAGAAATGCCGCCACAGTAGTCAAACCGATCGTACGGCCGCTGATCAGATAAATTGCCAGCACCGCCAGTACGTCATGCAGCAATGCCAGCACCGCCGCCACCGCATAGGACAATTCGTAACGGAAAACGATATATGCTCCGATCCCCACCAGTGCCAGAGCGATCGCCCACAGCGCAGCCTTGGTAAATTCCTTACCGATCAAACCGCTCAACTGCTGGATGTTGGATCCTTCCATGACGATTCCGCACTCCGGGAAATTTTGCTGAAGCAATGAACCGACCTTGGCTTTGGTCATTTCCGCATTATCCTGCGAACCGCGCAAACGCACTTCCAGAAATTCGCCGTTGCCGTCTTCAGCGGCAATATTGGTCTTGTAGGTGACTGACGGCTCATCATATCCGGCCCGCTTAAGCATTGAGGCCATCTCTGAAGTATTGCCCTTTTCGGCATAGTTGAAAGTGATCGCCGAACCGCCGGTAAAGTCGATACCCATCACCCCTTTGCCGCGGACAACGAAACAACCGATCAAAACCAGCATGATCACAGCAGAAAAGATCAGAGCATAACGCCATGCCTTGATGAAATCGAATTTTGATTCCTTCACCAGCTGCATCATGGTAAGTTTTTTGATGTCGCAGAAGCGGAAAAGCCCGTCGTAGATCAGTCTGGTCACAAATACCGCCGAGAAAAGACTGCTCAGAATACCGATGCAGAGCGTAACCGCAAATCCTTTGATCGCACCGGTACCGACATACATCAGAATAAAACTGGTGATCAACGTGGTGATATTGGAGTCGACCACCGCACTCAACGCCCGGTCATAACCGGCATTCACCGCATTGAGCAGAGATTTGCCGCCTTTAAGCTCTTCACGTATACGCTCAAAGATCAGCACGTTGGCATCCACTGCCATACCGATGGTCAATACGATACCGGCAATACCCGGCAAAGTCAAAGTGCAGTCAAAAGCTGCCATCGCACCGAGGATCAGCATCACATTCAGTGCCAGAGCAACAACGGAGATCAAACCGCTGAAACGGTAATAGATCACCATGAAAACGGCTACCACGATCAGCGAGATTATTCCCACGTAGATACCGTTTTCCACACTGGCCCGTCCCAGAGTCGGGTCGGTATCAAAGGTGGCCTGCACATCAATCCGGAAGGGGAAACTGCCGGAAACCAGTGCATCTGCGATGCCCTTGGCTTCATCTTCTGTGAAATCACCGGAAATCTGGGCACTGCCGCCGGCGATCGCCTCATTGATATTCGGTGCACAGTACAGTTTGCCATCCAGCACGATCGCCAGTTGTTTGCCGATATTGCTTTCAGTGACCCGTTTGAAATCCATCGCGCCGTCACTGTTGAATTGCAGCGTGATCTGCAATCTGCCGGTCATCTGGTCGCGCTGGGCTCTGGCCATGGTGATATTGCGGCCATCCATCTCGATCGTACGGGAAACCAGAAAACGGCGAACCACCGGCTTGCCATCGACCTCTTCCACATATTCCATCAATTCTGCATGATAAGGGATCGATGCCGGATTGCTTTTATATCCGGTCAACTGCTCTTCATTGGCGGGGATCACCAGACGGAAATGCAGTTTGGCACTCATCTGGATCAAGTCACGCAACTGGGCTTTTTCATCCCGGGAAACGATCGGCGCACGCAAAACGATACCGCGTTCCCCGGAAGGAGCGATTTCAGCTTCAAAAATGCTTTTGGCTTCCAGACGTTTGCGAAGCGTTTCAACGGCGACATCCCGGTAACGGTCGAAGTCCTCTTCCATGCTGCGGCGCATCTCTTCGCTGGGATTTTCATCCGGCACCAGATCCAGATAAAATTCCACACCGCCGTTGAGATCCAGGCCCAGACGGATGAACTGGCCGCCTTTTTGCGGATCAAACTGATCACATCCCGATCAGAATGCACATCCTGCGCCTCGACCATATCCCGCAAACTGACCCCCAATTCGACGGCAGATTGCTGCAGAGCTTCAGATTGAAAAAGATTCGGATCAGCCGCTTCTTTAGCTTTGGCCGTATCGATCAGCCTCGCGGCATCCGGATTGCCGGGATCTTTGAGCATTTCCGTAAAGACATCATAATAATCTTTTTCTGCCAGCGGATACATCGCCGCACCGAATACAGCGATCACCACCAGCACCAGCAAAGAGCGCAAAAGCAATGGTTTTTTATTCATTATTTCTTTTCCTCTTTTTTCGCGTCATCCTCGATCAGAGTCACCCCCTCGCGAATGACCAGAACTTTGACATTTTCAGCGATTTCAACGAGAAACTCTTTTTCCCGCACTTCGGAAACCTTTCCCATAACTCCGCTGTTGAGCATGACTTTGGAACCTTTGACGATCTTATCCAGCATTTCCATGCGCTGTCTCTGCTGTTTTTTGTTGGCGCGGAACATCAAAAAAATCATTGCCGCAATCAAAATAATCGGGAAAAAATTACCAATGTTACCCATCTTGAACCACTCACTTTCCTGTTGCGGCGCATGTCCGGTATTTTGAACAGCCGCCGCGGTTGATTGTTGTTTATCTTTTACTTCTGCGGCCGCCGGCACATCCCCCTGCCGGATCTGCTCCGGAGCGGCCGCTGTCAAGGTGCTTTCCGCCCTGAGCGCAGAACACATGCCTGATACGCTGAGGATCACCGCAAGAAAAACACCCCGGAATTTTTTCATTTCAACACCTTAACTGACATCATTTATTTTGCCGCCGGCACACCCAGCAGAGAAAGGTGCTTGTCAAAGTGCGCCTCGATGCGGTCATCGTAATCGGCTTCAAATTTGTGCATCGCTTCAAAGAAGCGTTCACGCAGATTGCCGGTCAGGATCGGACCGTAGTTGATATGCAGCAGCTGACGGGCCTCCGGCATGGTCATCAGAGCCGGAAGTTCCTCATCGCTCAAAGTGGATAATGCCGGAATTTTGTTGAAATCAGCCGTAATGTGGTAAAGTTTAAGCATATCAGAAACATTATCCAGAGCACACTGGTGCATATCCCGGTAGAGCTGCGGATCTTTGTATGCGATCACGGTGACCGCTTCCAGCCAGCTGGTTCCGGCAGTTTTCAAATGCAGATAGTGGCGGGTTTCCCGGCCGACCGTGGGATAAACGGCGAATTTATCACTGCCGCTGTGAACTGAAATTTTATAATTCCCGTGATTCCGGGCAATCAGAGCGTGCACCTTGAATTGCCGGTCGAACTCATCCAGATCACCGATATAATCGATCGCTTTTTGAAATTCACCGATAAAACGGGGAGCAAGAGAACTGAATTCCACATTGCGCCGGTGCAGCTCACGGGTGATAAAAAGATGGTGAGAGGGCAGTGTCGGACTGCTGGTCTCATCGATACTGATTTCCAGATCAAATTCCTCGCCTCTGGCCGCTTTGAGATGCTCATGAACTTCGGCGGCGAAATCCAGAGCCGCCGTGTACATCACCGCACAGCGTTTGGCGGTCAATTCATCAATTTTCACGCTTACGTCATCGGCGAGCACGAACTCCTTACCGGCATAATCGCCGGTAATCATCTGCTTCTGTGCGGCCGGGAACCGGTCAAATGCTTCGTTGACAGCCGCCGCATCCCAATCACCGGCCGCCGCATTCATCACATCGGAAAGATCAAGCGTGATCATCGGCATTCCGGCGGCCAGAGCGGTGTCGATATCGGCAAGCGTTTTAAGATGGTCGCCATCGGCTCCGTATCCATCACGGTAATCAGCGGCAAACACCAGGAAACAGGCATCATCCACCACCTTGCGGAAGGTACGTTTGGTCATGGTCAGCTCACGGATGGATTGCTGGGCAAGCACCGGAGAAACCTGAACTTTTTTTGCCGCACGCACATGGCCGATTGTCGCCAATCCCAAGCGATCACCGCAACCGACAGTAGTGCGGACATTGCGCAAACTTTTCGGCGCACTCCACGGGAAATACCGGCGCAAAGCGGCGGCATTGGCTTCTGACAATTCGCCTTTCATCGCCACAGCTCCGGCGGCAAGAGTGAATGTTTCACCCTCAAAGCCGGCAGGCATATCTTTGGTTCCGGCGGCAGTGATCAACAGAAATTTCTGTTTTTCATCCCGGCACATCATTACAACTGCATTGCCGACGGCATGAACTGAATCTCCGTAAACCGTCACATTTCCGGAACTTTTCAGCACTTTTTCTTTGAGCACTGCCTCACCCTTTCCGAGGTAAGCGGTCAGGCTCTCTGCAATTTGTTTCATACAAAACCTTTCTATTTTAATTGTGCAAAAGACACACTACTACTATACAATTATAATTAATATATCACTTGTGCGGCTTTTTTTCAACCTTTTTCGCTTTTATAAAAAAAATTTCCGCAATTCTCAAACTTCATGCCGGAGAATAAAACCTCCGCAAGAAATGAATGACAGCGGCAAAAAAGTTGGGGCTGTTGCAAAACTTCCTGCACAGTTTTTGCAACAGCCCCGGTTAAAGGTTTTGAGAAAACGGGAACGGAGATATTCTGCCCCCGGCATAATCGTCACGTCATTTACCGGCAACGGCAATCACTTCGACTTCCACAAGGGCCCCTTTGGGCAAAGCTGATACTGCCACACAACTTCTGGCAGGTCTGCCGGAAAAATATCTGGCATAGACTTCATTAAAGGCGGCAAAATCGTTGATATCGGTAAGAAAACAGGTCGTTTTTACCACATCAGCGAAAGTTGCTCCGGAAGCGGCAAGTACCGCGGAAATATTCTGCATCACCTGTCCGGTCTGACTCTTTATATCACTGCCGACCGGATTGCCGGTGACCGGATCCAGGGCGATCTGCCCGGAACAAAAGAGCCAATTGCCGTTTTTGACAGCCTGTGAGTACGGTCCGGCTGCAGCCGGAGCTTTGTCGGTTGAAATGATGGTATTCATATGGTATTTCTTTCAATTCAATATCTGGTAACCGGCTGCTGCAAGAGCCAGGCGGATCTGTTTTAATTGTTCAAAGTTTCTCGTTTCCATTTTTATATGGAGAAAACAACCGATGATGTCGGCGTGTTCGCCGCCGGGATCGTGCCGCACCTGAATGACATTCGCTCCGCAGTCGGCGATGATGGTTGATACTTCCCGCAGCTGACCGGGTTTATCCAGCATGGCGATTTTCAATTCGGCCACCCTGCCGCTGGACAGCAGTCCGCGATTGATAACTCTTGACAGAATATTGACGTCGATATTTCCCCCGGAAACGACTGCGCAGACATTTTTTCCGGCAAGGTCAAGTTTTTTTGCCAACACGGCGGCCACTCCCACGGCTCCGGCTCCCTCGGCGACCAGTTTCTGCTTTTCCATAAGGGTCAATATGGCAGTGGCGATCTCATCATCGCTGACGGTAACGATGCCATCGACATATTTACAGCACAATTCACGGGTCAGAGTACCGGGGGTTTTCACGGCGATGCCATCGGCAAAAGTGGAAACGTTTGCCAGAGTGACGCCTTGTTTTTCGGCGAATGCTTTGCACATTCCGGGGGCCCCTTCGGCCTGAACGCCGTAAACTTTGCAATCCGGTTTGAGCTGTTTCAAAGTAAACGCCACTCCGGAAACCAATCCGCCGCCGCCCACCGGCACAAGTACGGTATCGACTTCCGGGTACTGTTCCAGAATTTCCAGTGCGATCGACCCCTGACCGGCGATCACATCCTCATCATCAAAAGGATGGACAAAGATGCTGTCATGCTCCTGAGAATATTTTTCCGCCGCCAGATAAGCATCATCGTAAACACCGTCGACCAGATGGACTTCTGCACCGAGTTTTTTAGTTGCCTCCACCTTGGATATGGGAGCAATACTGGGCATGAAAATCACTGCCTTGCGGTGAAGTTTCCCGGCGGCAAACGAAACACCCTGCGAATGATTACCGGCGGAACAGGCAACGATTTCCCGGTCATCCGGCGGCAGATTGGCGACTTTGAAAAATGCTCCCCGCAGTTTGAATGAACCGGTAAGCTGTAAATTTTCCGCTTTCAAACGCAATTGACACTCACCGGTCAGGCCGTTGCTTTCGATCATATCGGTATAGCGTGCCACACTTTTAAGCAGGTGACCTGCCTTGTAAACCTTATCCAGAGTCAGCATAATTTTGCTCCTTTATCAGCCGATGAAACCAGTGCCGCATAACGTTTCAAATATCCGGTCAACTGCCGTTTGGGGGCAAATACTTTTTTGGCCCGTCTTGCTTCAAGAATTCTGTCATCCACCAGAAGTTCCAGCGAATAACCGGGGATGTCGATTTTTATCAGATCGCCCTCCTCGACCAGAGCTATCGTACCTCCTGAAACAGCTTCCGGTGAAACGTGTCCGATCGCCGCTCCCCGGGTCGCTCCGGAAAACCGGCCGTCGGTGACCAATGCCACATCGGCATCCAATCCCATTCCGGCAATTGCACTGGTGGGGGAAAGCATTTCGCGCATTCCCGGCCCTCCGGCAGGGCCTTCATTGCGGATGACCACGCAATCACCTTTGACGATCTTGCCGGAAAGGATGGCTTTGACCGCCGCTTCTTCGCACTCAAAAACTCTTGCCCTGCCGGTGAATTGGAGCATCTCTTTTCTCACCGCACACCGTTTGACAATGCCGCCGTCCGGGGCAAGATTGCCGTACAACACCGCCAGACCGCCTTCAGCGGTATAATGCTGAATAACTTCACGGTCTTTGACTTGCGCATTGGCCACAACTTCACCAAGTGTGACACCGGAAACTGTAGGATTATCCAATTTCAGCAGATGAGCGACCTCTTTCATCACTGCCGAAACCCCGCCGGCACGGTGAAGATCCTGCATGTGATGTTTTCCGGCCGGAGCAAGGCGGCACAAATTCGGCGTGCGGGAACTTATTTCATTGACGGTATGCAAATCGAAATCCACCTCTGCTTCTGCGGCGATGGCCGGCAGATGCAATGCCGTATTGGTGGAACATCCCAGAGCCATATCCACCGTCAACGCATTGTGAAACGCCTCTGCCGTCATGATATCGCGGGGGCAAAGGTTGCGTTTCAGCAATTCCAGAACCATCGTTCCGGCCCGTTTGGCAAGGTGAATTCTTTGCGAATAAACTGCGGGGATCGTGCCGTTTCCGGGCAAAGCCATACCGATCGCTTCGCAAAGACAATTCATACTGTTGGCCGTAAACATCCCCGAACACGAACCGCAGCAGGGGCAGCCGGAACACTCGACTTCAGCAAGTTCCGCTTCGCTCATTTTTCCGGCATTGACTGCTCCGACTGCTTCAAAGACAGTATTCAAATCTTTGCCTTCAAGCGAAAGCATGGGGCCTCCGGAAACGAAAATTGCCGGCAGATTGCACCTTGCCGCCGCCATCAGCATTCCGGGAACGACTTTGTCGCAGTTCGGGATAAAAACCAGTGCATCAAAACAGTGGGCTTTGACCATACATTCGATACTGTCAGCGATCAACTCTCTTGAAGCAAGACTGTAATGCATTCCATCATGTCCCATGGCAAGGCCGTCACAGACACCGATGGTATTGAACTCCATCGGTGTACCGCCTGCGGCCAGCACGCCGTCTTTGACCGCTCTTGATATCTGCTGCAAGTGCATGTGGCCGGGAACAACTTCGTTGAAGCTGTTGACCACCCCGACCAGCGGGCGTTTCATCTGCTCGCCGGTATCTCCCAGCGCACCAAATAAGGCGCGACGGGGAGCGGCAGATACTCCGGTTGTCAATTTATCGCTGTTCATTATTTGTTCCAATTCATTTTAGCGCGCAACTCTGCGCCGACGGTTTCCAACTGATGAACTTTGGCAGCTTCACGCTGTCTGGTAAAGAGCGGTCTGCCGTCAGCATTCTCCTTGAGCCACTTGCGGGCAAAAGTACCATCCTGGATCTCAGCAAGCACCTGTTTCATTTCCGCTTTGGTCGCATCGGTGATCAGGCGGTGTCCGGTATTGTAATCGCCGTATTCCGCAGTGTCACTGATGCTGTAACGCATGAAAGAAAATCCTCCTTTGACCACCAGATCGATGATAAGTTTCATCTCGTGGATGCACTCAAAGTAGGCACTTTCCGGTTTGTATCCGGCTTCGACAAGAGTTTCAAAACCGGCTTGCATCAAAGCAGTTACGCCGCCGCACAAAACCGCCTGTTCACCGAAAAGATCGGTTTCGGTCTCCTCTTTGAAAGTGGTTTCAAGGATTCCGGCCCGTCCTGCACCAAGCCCGCAGGCGTAAGCGAGAGCCAGTTCCATGGCATTCCCGGTGGCATTCTGCTGAACTGCGACCAGACAGGGAACGCCTTTGCCTTCAACGAATTGACTGCGCACCGTGTGGCCGGGGCCTTTGGGAGCGATCATCACCACATTGACAAAATCCGGCGGCACGATCTCTTTATAATGAATATTGAAGCCGTGAGCGAAACTCAAAGTCATACCGGGTTTCAAATTATCTTTCACGCCGTTTTCATAGATGGAACGCATTTTCTCATCATTGACCAGCATCATCACCCAATCGGCTTTTTTGACGGCCTCGGGAGTATTGAGAACTTCAAAACCGTCGGCTTTGGCAACGGCGGCACTTTTGGAGTTTTCATAAAGACCGACCACCACATTCACACCGCTGTCCCGCAAATTTTGAGCGTGAGCGTGTCCCTGACTGCCGTAACCGATCACGGCAACGGTAAGATTCTTAAGGAGTTCGGGATTGCAGTCGGCATTGTAGTACATTTTGCTCATTTTATTTTTCCTTTTTGTTAGAGCGTTGAGTTGTTCATAAGAACAACGGTTTTAACATCGAATAATTTACGTAACTGTCTGGTCATCTGCTGTTGTATGGCGGCATCTCCACAGGAAACGATCCGCATAACCGACAGCGTGGGATCCCGGGTCTCATGGACAGTCAGACTGTCTATATTATATTTGCGTTTGGCGTAAAGTCCGGTGATCCGGTTGAGGACACCGCAGTGATTTGCCACGGTAAGTTCCACGATAAAGCGTTCCATTTATTACCCCTTTTCAGTTATCAAATCTTTCACACTGCCGCCCGGAGGGATCATCGGCAATACAAATTCATCCATATCCAGTTGACAATCCAGCACCAGCGGAGTATCCGCAGGCGGATTGTACAATGCTCTTTCCAATTCCACCAGCCGGGTGATCTTTTTTCCCTTTGCGCCGAATGCCCTGGCCAGAGCGGCGAAGTCGGTTTTCCGGTTCAGCGTGGTATGCGAGTAATGCTTTTCATAAAACATTGTCTGCCATTGCCGCACCATGCCCAGGACACCGTTGTTGAAAATCACGATCACCAGCGGCAGATTTTGCGATACTGCCGTGGCAAGTTCCTGCAAACACATTCCGAAACTGCCGTCGCCGGTGAAAAGCACCGTCGGTTTCCGGTCGTTGGCAATACAACCGCCGATCGCCGCGCCCAGACCGAAGCCCATCGTCCCCAATCCGCCGGAAGTAAGCAGCGTGCGGGGAGTTTGAAAGGGGAAATATTGCATCGTCCACATCTGGTGCTGTCCGACATCCGTAGCGATGACCGTATCCGGAGTGCAGTACGCAGCTGCTGTCCGCAGCAGATCGAAGGGAGTAAGCCGGTCACTTTTCGGGTGAAAATCCAGTTTTGCAGCTTGAGCACACGCTTTTTCCCATTCCGGGTGAGCGATACGGGGCAATTTCTGTAAAAGCTGCTGCAAAACCGCTTTCACATCCCCGCACAACTCCACGTCAGCGGCAGTATTTTTATTGATCTCGGCATGGTCGATATCCACGTGAATGATCTTTTTGCCCTCTTTGTACTTGGCGGCATTCCCGGTGGCACGGTCGGAAAAACGGACTCCCAGAGCGATGATAAGATCGCATTCGCTGAACATTTTTGCGGAACTTGCCGTACCGTGCATACCGCACATTCCCAGATTCAACGGTTCATTTGCCGGAAGTGCGCTCAACCCCATCATACTGAAAGTCACCGGCGCAGAAATACGTTTCGCCAGAGCCAGCAGCTCTTCACTTGCTCCGGAAGAGACCACCCCGCCGCCGGAGTATATCAGCGGCCGTTCGGCAGACTCAAGCAAACGGAGCGTTTCAGTTAAATCCACTTCCGGCAGGGGATTGAAAAAGAGTTCCTGTACTGTGTATTCGTTTTCGTCACACCTATCGGTTTGGATGCTTTTGGGTATATCCACCAGCACCGGCCCGGGTCTGCCGGAAGAGGCGATTAAAAATGCGGCATCCAATATGCCATTCAAATCTTTCACATCGCTGACAGCAAAGTTGTGCTTAACGATCTCCTGAGTTATTCCGGTAATGTCGACCTCCTGAAAACTGTCTTTGCCCAGCAGCGGAAGTGCCACATTGCCGGTGATGGCGACCAGCGGTACGCTATCCAGATAAGCATTGGCGATACCGGTGACCAGATTGGTTGCTCCCGGACCGCTGGTGGCGATGACCACGCCCGGCTTGCCGCTCACCCGGGCAAAACCATCGGCGGCATGAGCGGCATTCTGCTCATGGGCACACAACACATGGTTGATACGGTGGGCGTTTTGGTAAAGTTCATCATAGATGGGCAGAACTGCTCCGCCGGGATAACCGAAAACGGTGTCAACGCCATTGCGGCATAACGCCTCGATTACGATTGCTGCTCCTGATTTTTTCATTTTTAAATACCTGTGGTTGAAAAAATTAAAAAGCCCTGCCGGAAATTTTCTTTTCCGGCAGGGCTTAAACTTGACTTGCTTGGTTCTATACCGTGCCGGGCGGCGTAATAATAATTACGCTGATAATAATGGCAATAATAATGACGGCGGCAACGGATACGACAACAGAACCGGCGACATAAAGTGCCGGGATAAAGTTGTGATTGCTGTTAAAAAGAGTCGTATTCATTTTTCTGTTTTCTTTTCCGTTATACCAAATCGAACCATTAAAAAACCTCTCACCGGCCGATCACCGCTGAGAGGTCAAACTATTCTTTTCAACTTCCGCTCAACAACAGCAACCAGCCGTACCGCAGCCGATAATTACGGCGACGGCAATAATAATAATGCTGATAATGTTGTTGAAAAATCTATTCATTTTTTCCTCGTTTCATTTCAAAACGCTTTCTAATATACCATGATTTTTCATCATGTCAAGCCGGAAAAATAAAAAAAATAAAAAATTTTTTCAACACCTTGACTTGTAAAAAAACCGGTGTTATATCAGAGAAATACACGCAAGAAAAGGGTGTAAAAATAAAAATGAAAAAACTGATTATCAACCTTATTACGCTGAACATTCTTCTGCTTCTGCCGGAGAGTGCTGTTCCGTCGTGCGGTTGATAAAGTAAATTGAAAGCCGATCCCGGAACAGTCAATGTTCCGGGATTTTTTTTGATCATGAATAAGCAAATTTCCAATACTGTCATCTCCACCGTCAACACCGCCGTCATCCCGGCCGGTGCGCTGCTTGCCGCCCTGTAAGCGAAGCGCAGTATAAAAGAAACTACACCATCCTTACTCCCGGCTTGTCCTCCGCAGCCTTGGCGAAGGAGGAAGGGAGAAAACTTCACGGGCAGCGCAAGCTGACCTCTTCACAAGTGTAATGGAGCGTTAGCGGAATGAAACGTCTTCACAAGCAAGGCTTCT
>JAFVZS010000009.1 GCA_017508015.1 Lentisphaeria bacterium | reverse complement strand
GATCGACTCATCCGGGGTGACTTCATATTTGCGCCATCCCGGTTCAGTGGCACGGATGCCGAAAACATATTTGGCAATGAAATGCGCCGGATAACTGCCCCACGGATGCGCCAGACTCATCATCGGCACATCGCCGACCCAATATTCGGTGGTGACCGTACAACCGCTGTCAAGCATCTCCTGCCATTTGGAACCGTTTTTGGCGATATATTCAAACGCCTCTTTGCCGTAACCGTAACGGAAAAGCACATCCAGATAGTAGAATCCGGAATACAAACTGCATTTCATGCCGCATTGAGCGACGAAATCTGCCACCTTTTTCTCTCTTTCTTCCGGTGCGATGTCCGCATACAACGCCCACATATTAGCATAGAGTGAGTGGTTTTGCGAACCGGGCCGGTCAACGTACAAACCGCTTTTCTCATCGAAACAGCTGGTGTTGATCGCCCTTTTCATTTCCTCATGCTCCATGCGCAACTTTGCCGCCAACTCCGCTTGGCCGATTTCAGCTGCCAGATATGCGAGGATTCCCAGCACTTTGCAAGCCAGCATATTCGGCACGCTCATGAACCGCTTGTCTCCGGTATCGTAACGGTCACGGTACTTCCGCGGCCAGTCGATCAGCACTTCCAAATCGAATTTTTCGATCATGCCATCTTTGATCCGGTCACGGTAACTGCTGTAAGCGAGCAGCTTATCGAAATTTTCCGCGACGACAGTTTTATCCCCGGTTTCCCAGTAGTACTCATAAAAGAGCAGCGGTATGATCTGTGACCATTCGCAGGGCCAGGTCGGGTGGTTGAGTTGATAAGGCAAATGCCGCCGGATGACGGAACTGTTTTGGTTGAAGGTGAAAAATGAACCCATTGTCAGCAGGGCATCAGCCTCATAAGCGACCCTTTCTCTGGTGAAACAATCCACCAGTGTATCGCAGGTGATATTGCGGATGGTGTTTTCGCACAACTGCCACACTTTCAACACGTTTGCGTTGTCACATTTCAGTTCTGCCGCCGCTTTGTACGGGGCGCGGACAACTTGCATGGCAATATTTTCCGCCCGCAATTCCCCGCCGTAATTGACGATTTCAGCATAGCGGAATGCCCGCAGACCGAAGTGACTCAAAAGCTGCCCGCCGGGGCGGAATTTCCATATTTCCTGATAGCAGACATGACTGCGCATCTGATAAAGGACTCTTTCGCTGTCTTTCAGTTCTTCGCCGAGGCGGATTTCGACACTGCCGCCGGATTCCGGGCCGGTCAGGGCGAGTGAAGCGATGCGTTCCGCACCGAAATCGGCAATATATCTGCCGTCGGCGCAACGGCGGATGCTCACCGGATGCACCGTTTCATGCTCAAAATCAAAGGGCGCAGTTTCCACGCCGCAATCGACTTCCCGCACTTCCGGAGTCTGCCACGCTGAATCATCGAAACCGGGGAACTGCCACTTATCCGGATAGAGATCACCGCGCAAGTGTTCAAAATATTCCCCGGGACCGATATCACCTTTGAAGTAACCGTAAACCGCCGGAAATTCCCAGCATATCGGAGCGTAGAAGTTGTTGCTTTCAAAACATTTCCATTCTCCGGACTCTGCACCGCCGATATCCACATGCAATCCCTGATGGTCGCACCGTGAAGCGATTGCCAGCGTGTGTTTGCCGGGGGTGACATTTCTGATGGTGAAAGTATGTTCCATGCGGTTGCCGTTGACCAGCGTGCGGAATGGGCCGCAGCCGATGAATTTGCCATCGAACCAGACCCGGAATTTGACATAACTGTTGCCCAGCAGCCAATCTCCATCATAACCGCCGAAACGCAGTTTCATGCAGAAGGTTTTCTGGTAATCGTGGGGATCGGCGGAAATTTTAACCGTCAGATCCCCATTGGTTCCGGCAACAACGGTATTGCGCACAAACCAGTTGCCGGGGAGAAAGAAGCATTTCAACATCATTTGACCGTCAACTCATAAATCCGGCTTTCCAAAGCCTGAAACACATCATTGAATTTCCCGTTTTCCAATTTGACGGTACGATCTTCAAAGAGAACTCTTACTTGCGGAACAAAACTGCCGGTGATTTGAAGTGCCGCCGGAAACGCCTGCAGTGAGGAATTCTGCACGATCAGATAGTAGCGGTCATTGAACCGCAATACCCGGCTGGTCAAGGGCGATGGAGCCGTGAGGATCGTTTCTTTTACCGTCGGCTCGACCAGCACGAAACTCAAGGTATTAGCGTGCCGGTAGATTTTGATGACATACTCCCAGAGACCGGGGAAGTTCCAGTATTTGGTCGAGCCGCACATGTAAAGCCCCAACCCCTGTAACCCGTGACGGAATGCCGCCCAGTGAGCATATTTGAGCATCGGTTTATTGGGGATCATCAGATTTTCATCCCGGTTGCCCCAGTCGTAGTCGAAGCCCTGATTGAGCTGCCAGACCGGTTTACCGGCGGCATCACGCATCGCTTTGGCGAAGTAATAATCCACCGACAGCACCTTCGCCCGCGGATAGATATCGATCATCAGGTAATCGCCGAGTTTCGCCATATCGGCATACCGCTGACGGCCGGTGGTACAGATACCGGCCACGCCGCAATTTTCCACTGAAAAGGCATCGACGATCGTTTTGGCAAAAGCATCGGGCACATGGGCATCGGATTCATCCATCCACGCACCGATCCGGGCGGGGTGGGCTCCGCCGCGGCCGCTCATGAAGTTCTGCACATCCTGAAGCGGTGTGGAACCAGCCTCGGTGTAAAATCCGCGGTAGACACAGCCGCCATCCAGACTTTTCATATTATTTTTCAAGTAAATATCCAGCTGCGCCAGCGTGGTCAGCGCATTGGGCAAGGTGGTGTTGAATCCGTAATCACCCCGGCTCAAAGGCGGATAGCAGATCAGCGGCAGGAATTTGCGGCCGTTGAAGATCATAATGCCGTCTTCATTGAAACTGATGGTTTTGTGGATATCGGCATTGAGCATGAAGCACCATTTATAGTGCGAATAGTTGCCGTAATGGTCGTAGATGTCGGCGGCGATGTCGATTTTGCCGTCGGCCAGTTGGAGTTTGCTTGCGGGAATACCGATCCGGTTGCCCGGCAGTACTTCCACTGCATACTTTTTGCCGTTGACCGTGAACGCGGTTTTGCCAAGATCGATCTCCGCTGCCGGCCGCAGAACCTGTACGGAAATCTGGTCAAAATCCGTAACTTTACTGTCGATCACCGGTTTGTAACCGTAGATGTAGACCGGGGTGGTCGGGCGGGGCTGTTTGATGGCAAAGCAGCTTGCCGCACCGGCATTGCCGCCATCGGGGGTACAGGAAACCAGCCAGACTCCGGCGCGCAGACGGTTGGCAGGTACTGCGGTTTGTGCTTCACGGCTTTTTACACTGAATGTTGTGCCGCTTTCATGGCTGAAGCTGAATGTGTAGGAATCCACATTTTTGACACTCAGAGCTTTGCAGACGATCTTGCCGTTTACCGGCGTGACCACTGCGCCGTTGAGCGGCAATTCGATATCCGGCCGGTCGGCGACCATCCGGGAGAAGGTGAATGAACCGTTGGCAGTACCGTTGATCTTCATTTCCGGGAAAGCCGCATTGGCCGGGACATCCACGATGAATCCGGCTGCTCCGGGCTTGAATGTGTAACTTTTGCCGAGCAATTCCACGGAAAACTCATACTTGCCGTTTTCTGCCGGATTAAAAGTAACCATGTAACTTTCACCGGCACCCATGGCAAAAGGTTTGGCGGCAGTTTCGGCGGAAAGTGTAAAGGAATTGGGGTGAATGCTGTTTTTGAAAAAGTAAGGTTTGAATGCCTCTGCGGCCTCTTTCGTCAGATAGAATGTCAGCACCGGATAGAGGCGCGGAGCGAAACTGATCACATCAAATTTACTGGCGGTCAATTCGTAAAGTGCTTCCGGGTCACTGCGGCGGATGAGGAAGTTGTGAGTGAAAATCTGCCGTTTATCCGGTGCAGGGGCAGCGGTGAATTTATCATAAAAGAGCGTCTTGCCGTCGGTGATGGTCATATCACTGATCTGGCTGTAATGCATATAGTTGCTGGAAATATGGGTGATCCCCGCTTCACCGGCTTTGGCGATCGGCAGATAGAAGAACAGGTGTGCCGGAGTTTCCGTGGCGGTGCGGAAATTGCCGTTGGTAAAGCCGACATGCAGGTTTTCGATTCGGGTATTATCGAAGTACAAATACGCATCACACTCCATTTTGAATTCGAGAGTGTACACTCCTTTTTCGGTGGGGGTAAAGCGCACTTCCACCGGCTGACGGGGGCCGAAACGCCAGCCGTTTTCGGCGTTGCCGTCATCGGGAATGGTGTATTCAAAGACCGTTTCTCCGCCGGGGGACATTACCGAAAGTGCCAGGGCATCACTGCCGGCACGACCGTTGTTATCCTTTTTCTCAAAAGTGAAAAGCACTTCTTTATTGAGTTCTTTGGGCAGGAAGAAAAACTTGATGCCCAGCACGTTACTCAATGCCGGCAGGTCGATCGCCGACAGATTCAATGCGGAAAACAGCGCAAAAAAGGCACAAAAAACTCTCAATAACTTTTTCATAACAGTCACGATTCTCCTGTAAATCAATTCTCTTTAAGCGGATTGATGTAGACGTGATCCCAGCTGGTGGGCAATCCGGCAACATCACTGGCACTCAAAGAAGAAACGTGTCCACCGACAAAAAGGATGTTACTGCCGTTGTTATGACGGCGGGCAATATCTCCGGTACCATAGATCTTGTCGGATGCTTTCAATGCACTGTCTTCGACATCATGTTTGGCATCAACAAACATAATCTTAAGTCCCGGAGCTTTGATCTCATTCAGTTTTCTGAAGGTATTGCTGCCGAATCCGTCTGCTCTCGCCACCCTGTAATTATAACCGTATGACGGATTATCCCTGCAGTTGGTAGGGGTGGTAGTTTGAAGCAGGTTATAATTGAAGTTGACATCAGAGGGACACATTGCAACAAACCCGCAAGCTGATTTCGGATGTGTTGCATGACCGGTATCAATCAGCGGAGCATAAGGGGTAAGCAAATGCAACCAACTGGGATATCCACTGCTTCCGGAAAGCACCGTTCCCTCAAATACAATCGAACTGGGAGTATCCGGCACCATCCAATCATCATTATCTCCCTGATACATAGTTGCGGCATTGCCGATCTGTTTGAGGTTATTGATACAACTGGCAGCGCGGCCGCGCTCACGGGCACTGTTGAGGGCCGGGAGCAGAATCGCCGCCAGAATGGCGATGATGGCGATAACCACCAGCAATTCGATCAAGGTGAAGCCCATGGGCTTCATACTCCGCCCGGAGTATGAATAATCATTTTTACGCATAACTGTGGTTCCTTTCATTGGTTGGTTGGGGTTTTCAAGTTAAACGTGTTGAAACACTTGCTCTTTCGATCAAGTCCGGCGGTGTCGGCGGCACATCCGGGCATTTCCTGCCGGCGATCGCTTCATTGATCACCCGGCAGACCGCATCGGCAAAACTTTCCGCATTCTCCTCTACTGTGGTCAGGGCCGGAAAAAGAAGTCCGGAAAAATCTTTGTTGTCATAGCCGATAATGCTGATATCATCCGGAATATTCACCCCGGATTGCTGAAGAAAATGCATGCTTTGCATCGCCAGAAAATCGGTAAATGCAAAAATCGCCGTCAATTCCGGTTGACGGGTGCGTAAATTGTCAATGGCTTTTTCAACATCAAATATTCCGGTACTGCTGTTTTCTCCGGAAACATTGACTGATACCAGATGGCAATCCGGGTGAAGTGAAGCAAAATTTTCCGCCCCGCGCAACCGGTAGTGAAAGATGTTTTCCGGCAGTTCCTGGGCACAGGCGATCACCCCGATATTCCGGTGGCCGTGCTTATAAAGATGCTCCACTGCCATGTAACCTCCGGAAAAGTTGTCGTTGTGGCAGCCGGGAATAAAGTCTTCGCCATTCAGCCGGTATTCCAGATTGATCCCGCGCAGTTTGCTGCGGTCAAGACCGGCAGTCAGAGTACGCATAGTTGCAACATCGTCGCCCTTGACTATAAAGCAGAGCAGATATTCCATATTTTTGGCCAGTTTGATATCCGTTATCAGGTCAATGGTGAAATCTCCCTGGGCCGCTTTCTGCCGCAGCATATTCAGCAGACGCAGATAAAAGGTGTTGTGCAGTGTACGCAAATCACAATAGATCAATATCCGGTTGTTGCTCTTTTTCTGCTTGATGTAGTTGCGGACGTAAACCCCGCGCCCCTGCTGGCCGTAGACCAGCTGCTGCATCTTGAGCATATCCAACACCTTTTTGACCGTATTGTGGCTGATATGATATTTGCGGACAAATTCGGCAATGGAAGGGAGCTTTCCGGTAAGTTCACCCCGCCGGATCTTATCTTTTAATTCCAAAAACAGTTCCTGAGCTTTCATATCCCCGACATAGCCAGCTAAGTTGATTTATAACCTGTTGATGTTTAACATAAAAGAAAATACATCGCCTCTGTTGTGTTGTCAAGTGGCAATTCAAAAAAATTTTGTTTTTTGCGAAGCGTTGCCGGCCTCCGGATGGAGCGGGGGTGACCATCTGTTTACAAAAATAAAACCCCGGCAGACGGTAAAATCTGCCGGGGATGACCTCCGCGGGAAAATGTGATCAGCGGTTCATCTTTTTCCAAACCGGTTCGATATCAACGACACTGCCGGTTTCAGCGGCCTGATCGAGAGCCAGAGCAAACACGGCACTGACCAAGCCTTCGTTGCCGCTGCATTTGGGCAATTCGCCGGTGCACATGGTGGCATAGAGTTCTTTCATGATATGATCATCGCCGCCGCCGTGGCCGTCACCATTGAAACTGATGCGCTGTTCAGTATCGCTGGCGATATTTTTGTAACGGAGCAGCCGGTTGTAAAGTTCCAGTTCCAAAGAACCTTCGGTACAGTGGAATACCATGCGCCGTTCCGGAATGGCGTTGCTCATCGTCGCGCAGAAAGAGACCAGAATGTTGTTGCGGTACTGGGCAATACAAATCTGGTTGTCCTTCATATCCGTATCACCGTCGAATGGGGTGCCGCAACGGTGATGATCGGGCCAGGCGAAAAATTCATCGATGCCGTATTTGTCTTCGATCGGCTGATTTTCGGGAATGAAAAAGTCCCGTTTGCCGAATGAAGCGACCCGGCTGGGCAGTGAACCGCAGAACCAGTTGATCAAATCCAGGTCATGACAGCATTTTTCCAGAATATGCGGACCGGAAATCGCACAGTGCCGCCGCCAGTTGCAGACGATATAACCGCCGTGTGCGGGAGTGATATTTTCATTGGCTTCAATGGTCATGATGCGGCCGAGTTTGCCGCTGTCAAGGATCTCTTTGGCCCGGCGGTAGATCGGCGCGTAACGCAGTACAAATCCGGTGGCAAAAAGCTTGCCGCTTTTCTGATGGGCATCAAAGATGGCCTGACAGTCATCAATGGTGGTGGCCAGCGGTTTTTCACTGAAAACGTGTTTGCCGGCTTCAAAGGCTTCCAGCACATGCTGTTTGTGGTAGACGTTGGGAGAAAACACCATGACCCATTCCACACCCGGAGTATTGATCGCTTCGATGCTGGATTCACAGAGTTTGGCACCTTCGATTTTGAGGTCAGTGCAGAATCTTTCCATCGCCGCTTTATCCGGGTCGAATACCGCCGCCACCGAAACATTACCCTGGGCATCAGCCAGCAGATGGCGCACGACACAACGGGCCCGGTTGCCGTTGGCGATTACTGCAACTTTGATCTTTTTCTCATTCATGATTTTTTTCCTCCTTGAAAAAAGTTTTGGTTACAACTATATTATACACCATAAATGAAAAAAACGGATGGATAAAAATTGTATAATGGATGACAAAAAGATAGAATTCAGTCAAACTTTTCATTTGCACCGTCTGATAGCCCGGATGCCGGAGGCGGCAAGGGAGTATGGATTATGGATCATCAACGGCAGTACGCAGTGGTGTTCAGTCCAGCAGGTCGATCCGGAGCGGGATGAAGAACGGTGTTTTGAATTTTACTCATTGAGTCATATGTTCAAAGGCCGGGGAGTTCTGCGGATCGGTTCACGCATCTGGGATATGAAACCCGGCGATGCGGTATTGATTTGTCCCGGAGATTGGCATCTTTACGGTGGAACCGGCGGAGAGGCATATTATGAAGATTCGATCCGGTTTTGCGGAAAACTGCCGGATTTTATGCGCAAAAATGGTTTGATAACTTCCGGAAAAGTGCATTTGGGGCATGTCCGCAAACTGGTTCCGCTGATCGAAAAATCCCGTTCCATGGCTCCGCATGCGTGGCTCAAAGCCGCTATCGAATTGCAGGAACTGCTGATGGATATCTGCGAGAATAAAGATGAACAATCCCCAATTGAATCGCTTTTGGAAACGATCCATGCCGCACCTTCCGATCATTGGTGGAGTGTTTCTGAACTTGCCGAATTGCGGGGGATTTCCAGTGATCGTTTGCGCCGGGAGTTTTTACAGCATACCGGTTTGCTCCCGAAAAACTATCTGGAACAATTCAAATTGCGTCAGGCGGCCGGATTTCTGATCTCCACTTCAGCCAGCGTGACCGAAACTGCCATGCGTTACGGATATGTCGACCGTTATCACTTCAGCAGAAGATTCAAAATGTTCTTCGGCATATCTCCGGATCAGTACCGGAAAATTTTTGCCGTTGAAAGAACCGCCGGCAGGGAAGCCGGTGAAGTCAGTGAAGTCAGTGAAGTCAGTGATGATAAGAGCCGCCGTTGAGCAGATTTAATGCCCGGTAGAGCTGTTCGAGGAAGATCATCCGTGCCATTTCGTGAGTGAAGGTCATCCTGGAAAGAGCCATCAGCCTGTCGGCACGCTGCTTGACTTCCGGAGAAAGACCGAATGGACCGCCGATAATGAAAATGATTTTGCGGTCGATCGTTTCCAGAAAACCGGAAAATTCTTTTGTCGTATACTCCCGGCCCTCTTCTGTCAGGGCGATCACCATAGCCCCCTTGTCCTTATCCAATTCCCGGCAAATCGCTTTGCTTTCACCGCTGACATCGGAATCAGGCAGAATCGCCACTTCACAGCGGCCGTAGGCGTTGAGCCGGGTGAGAAATTCCTGACAGCGGCTGTCAAATAAACGGTCGCGCATTTTGCCGATGGCAATCAGCTTTACCAGACGGTCATATTTTGCCATAGCTGACCGGAAAAGTTATGACATCCGCGGTTCGGAATGTACCAGTGATTCGTTTTGGGTTCCGGTTTTGATCTCCCGGGTCATCCATTTGGAATTTCGCATGGTGATCCAGCTGTATGCACAGATCCAACTCAGGGCCACCAGATTGAAAATGCCTACGAAAAAAGCCAGAATCGCCTTGAATGGACTCTCTTTTTCAGCGTAAAGTATCGCCGGTACTGTCGCCCAGAGCCAACTGACGATCACCGTGTACGCCGCAAACATCGGCAGTTTGTGCTGCTGGAAAATGATCAGCCATATCACCACCGGTACCGATATCAGCGGCAGGATCAGACCCATCAGCTGGAAAAATAAATTGAATTGTATCGCCGCAGTTCGCAAATCTTTGGGAAATGCCCGGAAAAAATGACGGAACATCAGCAACCCTTCACGCACATCTCCCCGGGTCCAGCGGATCAGCGTGCGGCAGAGCTGCGGATAATCGGTCGGCACATTGGTCGTGATCTTTGCTTCCCGCTGGAGTACCACATGATAACCGTTGCGCAGCAGAATGCTGGTCAATGCCCGGTCTTCGCCGATGTGTGAAGGAATTCCGCAGAAAGTCTGATTCAGCCAGCCATCCAGATGAGGCAGCAGAGCCGCTTTACGGAAACCGCTGATCGCTCCGGGGGAACAGAGCACCGAGCCGATCGTGCTTTGGCCGCAACGCATGAAATCGCAACTGAATACGAAAAATATATCCAGCATCCGGGGAATGAAACCGGCATTCATATTGGCCACCCGCACTGTACCGGCGGCTCCGCCAACTTTCTCATCAGCAAAGGGCAGAACCAGATTGGCAACCGTATTTTTATCAACGATCGAGTCACTGTCAATGGTAACGACGATCTCATGTTTGGCTTCATGGAAACCGAGATGCAGAGCCGCTTTTTTACCGCCGTTTTTTTTCAGATTCACCGGCCGGATGACACCCTCTGATTCATCGGCAACCAGTTTGATCCAGTTCCACGTGTCATCCCGGGAGCCGTCATTGATGGCGATGATCTCAAATTTTTCCCGGGGAAAATCACTTTTGAGCAGACTGCGGAGCGTATCGGCAACGGCACTGCCCTCATTGTAGGCCGGCACGATCACGGTGCATCCGGGCATTTCCCGGTCGGATCTCCAAGTGGTCACCGGTTTGTAAAAGGTCACCAGTACAGCTTGAAAAAGCATGAAAAGCGCAGTCGCACAAGCAACGGTCAGGCCGAAGTAAAAGACGAATGCCGCTCCGGCAGTGTTGGCTTCATCAAAGATTTTCATTTCTGCGATCCGGTAGCAGAGATACCACGAAATACCGCCGAAAAACGACAGAAAGGCAATCAGCCCGAGAGATTTTTTCAAGTCAAATTTCTGCATTTTGCATAATCCGTAAATCAATTGAAAATGTTATGTTTGTAAAAGTATAATATAGCACCGGAATCTGTTTTTTTCAAGTCCCGGAGCCGGGCGGCGATCTCAAAAAGATGATACGGCCGCCGGAAGGAAATGTTTATTTACCGGAAAAACTCTGCCGGATAAATTCCGCCAGCTTTTCTGCCGCCGGTGCCAGAGCGAATTTTTCTCCGCTGATCGCTGCTCCGGCGGCAAGAGTTTTGCGCCGTTCCGGATCGGAAAGCGTTTTCAATGCTTCGACCCAGTCGCTGTCACTGTCGGCGAGCAGACCGTTGCGGCCGTGTTCGATCACCCGGCAGTTTTCGCCGACCGGCGAAGCGATGCCCGGTATGCCAGCGCGCAGGTAACAAATGAGCTTATAGGCGGATTTACCTCTGGCAAACGCAGTATCCGGCAGCGGCATGATTCCGGCATGGGCAATGGATAAGGCGTGGGCCTCCGCAGTTTCCGACCAGTCGATACAGCGGCAATTCACGCCGGGAATGAGCGGCATATCCGCTGAACCGACGATGAGCAATTCAAAATCCACAGTTTTGGCCGCCAGCTGCAAAGCTCTGCTTCTTTCATAGAGAAATTTGCCGGTGACCGGAGTACCGGTCCAGACCAGAGTCAATCTTGCCGGTTTGTTTTTTCCGGGGACGATGAGTTCCGGAGGAATGGTCGGCAGTTTGATGATGTGCTCATTGTATCTGCCGAAGCGGTTCAAAAGTGAGTCATTGGCGGCGATGATCCCGGCTGCGTGGCGGAGCAGTTGCGGATATTTATTTTTGAGGAACGGGATTTTTTCGTAATGGATATCCACGGCATCGTCAAAATTGAGAATGTAGGGATGGCGGGAAAGAAAGCCCTTTTCCCAGTACCACGGCAGATGCGGAAGCAATTCATATTCGATCAGAGCGGGAATGCCGTCGGGCGTCCGGCGCATCGCTTTTTTCCTCTGCCGGTAAAAATTCAGGACTGCGGTCACGGAACGTTTCTTGCCAGCATAAAGTTCCTGCAGATAGCGGTCATTGAAAAAGGATGAAACTGTTACTTTGAAACCGGCCTTTTCCAGAAACGGAATGAATTGCAGAAATCGCAGTCTGCTGGATGCTCCGAGAGCGGAATATCTGGTCCATAATGAGATTTTCATCGGCTGACCACCTGTAATTTGCCATCGGCAAAGCGGATTTGCAATTCTGTGCCGGAGGTCTGCTGACTGCTGGTGATCACCTGCGTGCCGTCACCGGAATATACGATGGCATAGCCGCGTTCCAATTGGCGTTCCGGACTCAATGCATAAAGTCCGGCATCAAGATTATCCAGCTTCCGGAGGGCCCCGGTATGGATGCGCTGCCAGGCGTTTTGGGCACGCAGTTCCAATTCATCGATATGCTGAGCGAATCTTTCGGCGACTTTGGCCGGTTCGTAATAGTCGACCTGACTGCTCAATCTGGTCAAGCGGCTCTCCAGAGTCATGAAAAATTTTTCAGTAAAGAATCTGATTTCCCGGGAGGCTCTTTCCACCCGGTTTTGCAGCTCTTCCTGACTGCCGACCACCAATTCCGCCGCCGCCGATGGAGTGGGAACCCGCAAGTCTGCGGCAAAATCACAAATCGTAAAGTCGATTTCGTGCCCGACCGCACTGATGACCGGGATTTTACTGGCCGCAACGGTGCGGGCAAGGGTTTCATCATTGAAACACCACAAGTCTTCCATACTGCCGCCGCCCCTGGTGATGACGATCACATCGACCTGACCGGTGCGGTTGAAAAATTCTATGCCGCTGCACAACTCTTTGGCTGCACCGGTTCCCTGTACCTGCGCCGGGAAGATCTTTACCTGAATGTTGTGAAAACGGCGGTAGAGTATCTGCAGAAAATCTTTCACCGCCGCTCCACTCGGACTGCTCACTACTCCGATCGTCTGCGGACGCACCGGCAACGCTTTTTTCCGGGCGGGATCGAATAATCCTTCTGCTTGCAATTTGCGCTTGATCAATTCAAACTGCTGCTGCAGTACGCCCATGCCGGCAATGCGCAGCTCTTTGATGTTGAATTGATATTCACCTCTGACCGAGTAAACCGACAGATTGCCGCGCACTTCGACCATCGAACCGTTATCCACGCCGAGTTTCCGGCACTCAGCGGCCCCGCCGAACCAGCACACTTTGATCTGGCTATTTTCATCTTTCATCTGAAAATAGGCGTGTCCGGAGCGGTGCAGAAGCAGCGAACCGACTTCGCCGCCCATCCAGAAGGGCATAAAAGCATTTTCAAGGGTGTCTTTGACCGCCTTGTTGACTGCGCTTACGCTCCAGACCGGTTCATTCTGAATCATGCTGTTACCGCCGGACGGATGTAGCACATTTTATCGGCATTGTTGTCAAATTCATCCGGCAGCATGGCCAGTGCCGCCAGATCCGGTTCAACGGTTTGAAATACCGCTGAGTTATCCAGCACTCTGCTCAATACCGCTTCATCGGCGGCAAAGGCACATAAACGGCGCCGGTCGGCACTGAAGAACTCCCGTGCCGCCGGGGTATTGAGGATCAGTTCTTCTCCGGTCGGGCGCAAAATGCCATTGATCTTTTCCACTCCGAAACAGAGCAGTTCTTTATTGCGGCCATCGTAGAGAACTCCGAGCTTTTCTCCTTCGGCGGGAGCAAGCACGGCGGCCAGAGCCAACGCTCCGGGAATACAACGGAAACGGATATCCCGGTTGCCGACGGCCCAACCGGCTCCCAGGGCGGCAACCACACGCAGAAATGTGAAACTTCCCGGACCGGCACCGAATGTCCAGCGTGTTACATCCTGAAGTTTCAGTTGGTGCTGTGCCAGTCTGGAGGCCACAAATTGCGGCACCTGAGAGGCATCCCGGGGATGCATTTCTTCATAAGCTTTGAAAAGCATACTGCCGCCGTCAAAGAGCGCAAAGGCCAGGCGGCCGGGCTGGGGATCGAGAACTCCGTGGAGCATGATGGCATTATCCTTTTATGATCTGATTTACTAATTCTTCATCGGTCAGGGCTTTGCGCAAGTGTATGACTTCGCCGTTTCTGACGACTGCTTCCGCCGGCATGGGGCGCAGGTTGTATACCGACCCCATCGAATAGCAGTACGCTCCGGCATTTTCAATGGCCAGCAGATCATATTCTCTGATTTCCGGCAGGGCGCGCTGTTCGGCGAAACGGTCACCGGTTTCACAGATGTTGCCGCAGACATCATAGACGGCCAATGGACCATCCGGATTGGTGAGGTTGACGATCTTGTGATACGCTCCGTAAAGAACCGGACGGATCAACTGGGGAAATCCGGAGTTGCATCCGGCGATGGTACGGGTGCGGTTGTGTTTGATGGTGTTTACTTCCATGATCAGCGTGCCGCACTGGGCACTCAGGAATTTGCCGGGTTCAAAACGCATCAGCAGTTCCCTGCCGTAAGCGGCACAGAAACGGTCAAATTTTTCAGCGATCTTCCGGCCCATATCGACATAGTCGATGGGCGTTTCATCATCTTTGTAGGGGACTTTGAATCCGCCGCCGAAATCCAGAAATTCCAACTCCCCGAAACGTTCCGCAGTGGCGACGGCCATCAGATTATCCATGCTTTTGAGGACACTTTCAGCATGTTGCAGACCGCTGCCGGTATGCTCATGCAGACCGATGATGTGCAAGTTGCCGGAAGCGGCGGTCTCCGCCGCCTGATCGGCATCATCCAGCAGAATTCCGAATTTGGTCAGATCCCCGCCGGTCATGGTTTTTTCGTTATCCCCGTCGCAAACATCCGGGTTGAAACGCAGACATATCCGGGCACCGGGATAGTTTGCCGCACATTTTTTCAACCGGGATAATGAACCGATATTGATCGTCACCCCGGTTTTAATGACCCGGTCAAACTCGGCATCGGTCATGTTGTTGGCAGTGTAAATGATCTTTTCCGGGCTGAAGCCGAGAGCCAGAGCCAGAACCACTTCTCCGGGGCTGACCGCATCGATCCCCGCTCCGGCATCCCGCAAAAGGGTCAGCAGTGCCGGGTTGTAGTTGGCTTTGAGTGCATAGTGAATATGCAGATTACGGTGGGGAATGAAGCGGAAAAGATCGTGATAACGCTCCAGCATCAAATCGCCGTCATAAACGAAAAGCGGAGTACCGTAAGTGCGTGCCAATTCAATATATTTATCTTTTGAAATCATGGTTTTGCTCCTGAAAATCTCTGCTTACCGGCCGGTGCGGATCGATTTATCCGGCTGGACTCTCCGCTCCTGCGGCGGAATAATGCCTACTGAAAAAGAACACATCGGGATCGTTTCCGATGTAATATTTTCATCATACCAGAATTCCAGTTTCCGGCCTCTGGTGCGCCAGGTGATCGTGGCTGTACCGAAACGGTCGCCGCGGTAATCGATCCTGACCATCGGCTCATTGTGCATCGCATCGTAATATTCCTGCCGGGTGATGATGCCCTTGTTGAGTCTTTCCTGCAAAGCCGCGCGGCTGATTTCCACGAGGTGAGCGATTTCTCTTTTGCTCAAAGCTTCATATTCATTGCCGTCTTCGCCGATGGCATAAGTGGTGCATGAGCAGCAGAATACGGCACAGAAACACATAATGGCGGATAAGATGAAAAGTTTCACGGTACTTCTCCTTACTTTTTTAACTGATTCAATGCGATCAGCTCGTTGAGCCACTCATTGAGTTTTTTCCAGTACTCTTCCTGACACTCCGGCAAAGCGGCATTATCCATGCCGGAAGCCACGAGGATCTCCATAAATTCATTCTGCTGCTGGGAAACGCCTTCCGGCAGCATGCCGTTTTCGCAGAGGAATGTGCTTTTTAAAACGACGGAACATTGTAAAAGCGACCAGGGAGGATGTTCCTCACAACTGCCGGATAAGTTGCTCAGCACCGCCTTCAGTGCTTCGTAGGTGTGCAGCTGGATATCGCCGGGCGGGGTGTTATCCAGCAGAAAGGCGGCGATTCTGGCGGCCATGCGGTAATTTCTGGAATTTTCCGCCACTGCCGAAAAGTCCTGTATGGTTTCCAGACGGCGGGCGGTGAAAATATCCCGGCCTTTGCCATCATCCTCAAATTCCACTTCCACTTCGCGGAAAATATCTGCCTGCGGAGCGGAATTGCTCAAAGACTGACCGCCGTGCAGTATCAGGGATATTTTACCGTAATCCGGACTGAGGCCGCGCAGCAGCAGACCGGCTTCACGGTACGGTTTTTTTTCGAGAATGATGAATGGGGCGGAAATTATCACCGGACTTATTCTCCAAGCTGCTTTTTCAATTCGGCAACGACCAGACCCGGGTTGGCTTTGCCTTTGGTAAGTTTCATTACCTGACCGACGAAAAATTGCAGGATCTTGGCATTGCCGCTGCGGTATTCATCGAGCTGTTTGGTAAATTGGGCCAATACTTCGCTGACGGCTCCGCTGATGGCGGATGTGTCGCTGACCTGCGCCAGACCTTTTTCGTTGATGATGGTGTCGGCATCCTTGCCGGATTCAAACATTTCCGCAAAGACATCTTTGGCGATCTTGCCGTTGATTTTTCCGGAATCAATGGCGTTGACCAGACCGGCCAGTTTTTCCGGAGTTACCGGGCAGTCAGCCACATCACCGGTCATGGCCAGCAGAGATGAGGTTATCCAGTTTGCCGCCTGTTTAGGTGTTTTGACCAGTTTGGCCGCCGCATCGAAGTAGGCCGCAAGTTTTTTGTCGGCGGTCAGTACTCCGGCATCGTAAGCGGTAAGACCGTAGGAGTCGATGAAACGCTGACGTTTGGCTTCCGGCAATTCCGGCAGAGAGGCCCGGATCTCCTCGATATCCGCATCGGTGAAAGTTACCGGCATCAGATCGGGTTCCGGAAAATAACGGTAGTCGTGGGCGGATTCCTTGGTGCGCATGAGATAACTTTCGCCCCGGTCGTCATTCCAGCCGCGGGTTTCCTGACGCAGAGTGACACCCTGATCGAGCAAGTCCGCCTGCCGTTCGATCTCAAAATCGATCGCCCGGTGAACGGCCCGGAAACTGTTGAGGTTTTTCAATTCGATCTTGGTTCCGAATTCTTTCTGCCCGGCCGGACGCAGGGAAATATTCACATCACAGCGCATCTGACCTTTTTCCATGTCGCAGTCGCTGATCTCACCGAAACGCATGATCTCTTTGAGACTGTTCAAATAAGCGTAAGCCTCATCGGCACTGCGCAGATCCGGTTCGCTGACGATCTCCATGAGCGGCACTCCGGCACGGTTGTAATCCACACCGGAATCGTGGTGAAAGTGGGTGAGTTTGGCCACGTCTTCTTCCAGATGGATGCGGGTGATGCCGATATCTTTATCGGGCAGGGGCTCTCCGGAAAAACCGGTTCCGGAAAGGTGGATTTTGCCATTGGAGCAAAAGGGCAGATCGTACTGGGATATCTGATAATTTTTCGGCATATCCGGGTAGAAGTAGTTTTTGCGGTCGAATTTACTGAATTTGGCAATGGTGCATCCGGTAAGCAGACCGGCTTTTACGGTTGCCCGGATCGCTTTTTCATTGGGAACCGGCAGTACACCGGGATATCCCATGCAGACCGGACAGACATTGGTGTTGGGTTCCGCACCGAATTCGTTGGCACAGGAGCAGAACATTTTACTGGCACTGCGCACCTGAGTGTGCACTTCCAGACCGATAACAGCTTCATATTTCATTTGCAGGAGCATCCTTTCAGGCCTTTATTGATTTACTTCAGCACTATAATATAACACCCGGGTGCGATTTTATCAACTCCAAAAGTACCCTTGTTTGATTTTTCACAAATGTTATCCGGCAAAAATGTGCAGAGGCGGTATCAAAAGGCAAGATATTTGTCAAAAAAGCCGGAAAAATGAATAATTGAACTTTACAAAGCGGCTTTCGGGGTGTATCTTAATAGGATGATAAAATAAGGAAAGATTTGGAGAAAATGAGTGCTAAAAACTGGAAACCTTTGAGTAACATCCTGAATCAGGATGTCGATCTGATTCAACGGAAATATAATTTACCCCATCCGATAGCGGTCTACTTCGCCGCCAGAGGCATCAGCGAGTCGGAAGTGCCCGGATTCCTGGAGCCGCGTCTGGCCAATTTGAGCGATCCCTACCGCTTTCCCGGCATCCGGGAAGCCTGTGACCGTCTGTGGCAGGCGATCGCCCGGAAAGAGCCGATCCTCATCCATGGCGACTATGATACTGACGGCATTACGGCCAGCGCACTGCTGGCACTGGTTCTGCGGCAGAACGGGGCGATCGTCAATTCATTCATCCCGCACCGTTTCGATGACGGTTACGGATTCACTCCGGAATCTCTGGAAAAAGCTCTGGAAATGTTCGGCGAATGCGGCGTGCTGGTAACTGTCGACTGCGGTATCACCAGCTGTGATGCCGTGAAAGTCGCCCGGGAAAAGGGCATCGATGTGATCATTACCGACCACCATGAGGCCGGCGATGAATTGCCCGAGGCAGTGGCAGTGATCAATCCCAAAGTCTATCCGGAATTGGAAGATCTGCAGCTGCTTTCCGGTGCCGGTGCGGCATTCAAGCTCAGTCACGCCTTTATCAAGTACGGGCGGGAAATGAATCTGGGCGGTTTTATGACCCGTCTGGAAGAAGTGCTGGATTATGTCGCTCTCGGTACGGTGGCGGATATCGTGCCGCTGCTCGGCGAAAACCGCATTATGGTCAAATACGGGATCGAGGCTTTGCGCAAACAGCTCCGTCCGGGAGTGCGGGCGTTGATCGAAAGTTCCCATTTGCATTCCGATTTGTCACCGTCGGATATCACTTTCCGTCTTGCTCCCCGGATCAATGCTGCCGGCAGAGTCGGTGATGCCAATATCGCTCTGGAACTTCTGGAAAGCGACAATATCGTCGGCGCACACCGCTGTGCCGGAGCTTTGGAAGAATTCAACCGCGACCGTCAGGAGCAGGAGCAGAAAATTTATCAGGATGCCTGCGGTCAGATCGAGCGCGGTCTGGCGTGGCAGAGTCCATATTCACTGCTGGTCGCCGGAAGAAACTGGCATCAGGGTGTGATCGGCATCGTGGCTTCACGTCTTGCCAGAGATTACAACCGTCCGACGATCGTGCTGACGATCCAGGATGATCACGCTTACGGTTCCGGCCGGAGCATCGCCAATTTGAATCTGGTGGAAGTGCTCACCAAAAGTGCTCCGCTGCTGGAGCGTTACGGCGGCCATCCGATGGCGGTCGGTATCGGGTTGAAAACGGAGAATATCGCCGCATTTTATGAGGAGATGGATCGGGAGATCAAAGCACAGATCGACCCGTCTGAACTGGAAAGTTTCATCAGTTATGACGGCGAAGCGCAGCTCGGGGAAATGACTCCGGAATTTTTCAGTTATCTGGATAAGCTTTCACCATTCGGTCACAGCAACCAGAAGCCGGTGTACCGCTTCAATGATGTGCGGGTGATCCGTTGCAATCCGGTCGGTCAGGGGCAGCATACCCGAGGAGTGTTGCAGAATCGTACCGGTCAGATCGAATTTATCGCATTCAACCGGCCGGTTTCCGACTTCAGCAACCGGATGCTGGATATTCTGGCCACTCCGCAGTTGAATAAACGTCAACCGGAGTGTCCGCCGCAATTGAATATTATTGATTATCGGGATGTTTACTGATGACTTTTATCTTTCTCGGGGATGTTGTGGGTAAAGGCGGCAGAAATGCCGTCAAAGCTCTGCTGCCGGAACTGCGCCGGGAATTCAATGCGCAATTTGCGGTGGTCAACGGCGAAAATTCTGCCGCCGGCAGCGGTATTACCGGCAGTTGTGCCAGAGAACTTCTGGAAGTGGCAGATGTGGTCACGCTGGGTGATCATGCCTGGGATCAAAAGGGATTTGAAAGTGAGATCCAGCACTTTGACCGGGTGATCCGTCCGGCAAATTACCATGCCGGTCAACCCGGCAGAGCCTGGGGGATATTCCGCAATCCGGCCGGTGGAGAAATCGCCGTGATCGCTTTGCAGGGAAAAGTTTTCATGAAAGATTCCGCATATTGTCCATTTGAAACGGCTGACCGGATCCTCGCCCAACTGCCATCAACGGTCAAAACCGTGATCGTGGATTTTCACAGTGAGGCCAGCAGTGAGAAACTGGCCATGGCCTATCATCTTGACGGCCGGGTGACGGCGGTTCTGGGAACTCATACGCATATTCAAACTGCCGATGCCCGGATCCTTGCCGGAGGTACGGCGGCTCTTTCCGATACCGGAATGTGCGGAGCTGATTACAGTGTGCTGGGCCGGGAGGTCGCTTCGGTATTGAAAAAATTTACCGGAGGCATGCCGGTTCGTCTGCCGGTGGTGGAAACCGGCGATATCCGGGTCGATGGTGCGGCGGTCTCTTTTGATCACCTTACCGGAAAAGCTTTGAAAATAACGCCGTTTTCCCGTCATATCAGGTTGTGAAAAAGATGACACCGCAGGAGTTGCGAAGTGCCGCTGTTGAAAAATTCCGTATCGGATTTCCTGCGGAACTGCCTTTGAGTGCCCATGTTTCAGAGATCGAAAAATCGTGGCGCAACAATCAGATCATCATCGTCAGCGGCGAAACCGGCTCCGGAAAGACCACTCAACTGCCGAAAATCGCCCTGAAAATCGGTTGCGGCAGATCCGGACGTATCGGATGTACCCAGCCCCGGCGGATCGCTGCACAGGCGATGGCACGCCGGCTGAGTGCCGAATTGGGGTGCAGCGGCAGAGAAGTTGCCAGTGCGGTACGTTTTGACGACCGCAGTGCTCCGGAAACGGTGCTGAAGTTTATGACCGATGGTCTGCTGCTCGCTCAACTGCGCCATGATCCTTTGCTCAAAGAGTATGACTGTCTGATCGTGGATGAGGCTCATGAAAGATCGTTGAATATTGATTTTCTGCTCGGGGTTCTGCGTAATATTCTGCCCCGGCGGCCGGAATTGAAAGTTGCAGTATCCAGTGCCACGCTGGATACGGATAAATTCCGGGATTTTTTTGGAAATATACCGGTTCATGAGATCCCCGGCCGCACATTTCCGGTGGAAGATATCTTTTTGCCGCCGTTTGAGGATGAGGAATTGGCTCCGCATGTGGCCCGGGCGGTGGAAGAGCTTTCCGGATTTGACCGGCAGGGAGATATTCTGGTATTTCTGCCCGGTGAAAGAGAGATCCGGGAGTGCGCCGAAATGCTCAACGGCCGCAACTGTGCCAATACAGAAGTACTGATGCTCTATTCACGGTTGAGTGCCGCTGAACAGCAGAAGGTTTTCCATCCAGGCAAGTTGCGGCGGATCATTTTAAGTACCAATGTGGCAGAAACTTCACTGACTATTCCCGGAATAAAATTCTGTATCGATTCCGGTCTGGCGCGGATCAGCCGCTACAATCCCCGCCGCCGGATCCAGGAACTGCAGATCGAGATGATTTCCCAAGCTTCCGCCCGTCAGCGGCGCGGAAGGTGCGGGCGTACTGCCGATGGTATTTGTATTCACCTTTACTCTGAAGAAGATTTGCAGCGGGCCGATGGCTACACTGATCCGGAAATCAAACGGACATCTCTGGCCGGAGTGATTTTGCAAATGGCTCTTTTGAATCTGCCGGATATCCGCAATTTCGCATTTATCGATCCTCCGCCGGGACAGTTGATCCGGGAAGGTCTGCGTACTTTGCTCGATATCAAGGCGGTCAATGATGCCGGACGTATCACCCATGAGGGGCGGATACTGGCCCGTTTGCCGCTGGATCCCCATTTGGGAAAAATGCTTCTGGAAGCACAAAAACGTAAAGTCACCGCTGAATTGCTGGTGTTGACCGCCGGTTTATCCATCGCCGATATCAAAGAACGCCCTGCTGATAAACCGCAATTGGCCGATCAGGCTCACGCATTGTGGAAAGATGAAAGATCGGATTATTTTGCCATGCTCAAATGCTGGAATTCTCTGGTTTCTGCCGGGGCATTTGAGAGCAACGGCAATTTGCGCAGATTCTGCAAAAAATTCTATCTCAATTTCACCAGAGCCCGCGAGTGGCGCGATCTGGTGACTGATCTGGCGGAAAATCTGCATGAAAAGTTTGATTTTCAGGAAATAGAGTTGAATAATTATCAATTTGTCCACGAATCTTTGCTCTGCGGCATTCCCCGTAATATTGCCCGGTTTGATGATGAAAATAAAAATTACCGGGGTACTGACGGTAAAAAATTCGTGGTCTTTCCCGGCAGTTCGCTGGCCAGATTGAAAAAAATGCCGGAGTGGATCGTCTGCTTTTCTCTGGTGGAAACCAGTCGGCTTTTCGGAAGAAATGCGGCAGTTATCGAGCCGCAATGGGTGGAAAAGTGTGTGCCGCATATCTGTTCCAGAAGTTATGATTCGGAACACTTTGAAAAAAGCAGCGGCTTTGTCCGGGCAAGAGAAAAGGTGATGCTTGGTTCACTTTTGCTTTTTGCCGGCCGCCGGGTGGATTTTGCACCGCACAATCCGGCGTATGCCAGAGAGATATTCATCCGCGAAGGTCTGCTTGCCGGAGCGGTTTCCGGAATCAGCGAGGTGGATAAATTCAACGCCGTTCGTGCAGAGCTGTTGGAATACGAATTGCGTATGCGCCGGATCGGCGGTTTGTATGATGAATCGGCGGCAGAACGCTTCTTTCAGAAAAATACTCCGGGTGATGTGGCATCGGTCAGAGCGTTGAAAGAGTATTTGCAAAAGCATCCGGGAACGTGGAAATTAGACCGCCGGGAGTTGATGTGTGAGGATACGGAGTTTTCTCCCGGCGATTATCCGGGGGAGATGATTTTTGCCGGTAAACGCTTCAAAGTGCGTTATCAGTTTGAACCGGGCGAAAAGGGCGACGGTGCCACGCTTTATGTGCCGGAAAATGCGTTGAATCTGCTGCCGCACTTTATTCTGGATTATCCGATACCCGGTTATGCCGCAGATTTTGCTGAAATTTATCTGCGGACATTGCCTAAAGATGTCCGGCGCAATCTGGGCGGAATAGCTCAGTGTGCCGCACTTTTTGCTGAAGAATTCAAACGTGACCGGCGGATGCCGGAAATTGCTCCGGCAGCAGCCATGGCAGAATTTCTCGCGGCAGCGGCAGATATTGAGGTGTCGCCGAAGCTCTTTGATCAGGTGGTGCTGCCGGAATATCTGAAACTGAAACTCGGCATTCTCAATGAATCCGGCCGGTTGAAAAGCGTGGTGTATGAGCTGCCGGATAACTTTAAATATTCAGCAAAAGTTTCAGCCAGTCTGCCCGGCGTGGAACACTACCGGGAAAAAGATTGGCAAAACTGGCAGAGCGTGATCCCGGAAAAAGTGGAAGTGCCGCCGGGTTCCGGAAAACTTTTCTATCCGGCCTTATCTTACGATCCGCAATCCGGTTCAGTGAGCAGGGAACTTTTCACCCGGCAGGGGGCGGCCCGGCACTCGCACCGGCTGGCTGTCGCCAGACTTTTCATCCGGGAAAATGCCCAATTGGCCAGAATGCTCAAAAGGGGTATAAAAGTTTCCAATGAGCTGAAACTCTCTTTGCTTGTCACCGTGGCGATGGCGGAATTTGAAGATGATCTTATGATATCGGCTTTGAATAATGCCGCAGATACCGATTTCGCCCTGGTCCGTTCAGCTTCTGACTTTGAGAAACTTGCCGGTGAATTGCAGCTCAATTGGAGCAATACGCTGGATCGGCAGCTTGAGGAATTGGAAAAATTCACCGCAGAATATACCGTTATCAATCAGCTTTCCCGGCGGGCCGGAGAGGCTGGAGAGGAGATCAGAACGCATTTGCATTTACTCTTTGCTCCCGGTTTCCTGCGGCGCAGAAATGTTTTCGATGACTATCGCCGTTATTTGAGGGCATTGAAATTACGCGCCCAGCGGGCCGCCGATGCTCCGGGAAAAGATTTGCTGAAAGGTGAAGTGCTTATCCCGTGGATCGAAAAATTTGAGGCCGCATTGCAGACACAGAAATTTTTGGCTGACTCAGAGGGATTGACGGCATTCTGGGAGCTGCTGGAAGAGGCCCGTATCGCAGTTTATGCTCCGGAAGTGAAAACTTCAATCAAATCACCTCTGGCGAAACTGCCGGCCGCATGGGATGATTTGCAAATTTGAATTTGACAAACTCCTCCTGAGAGGTTATATTGTCTTTGTATCGAATCCAAAAAAGGAGTTTGCCATGAATAGATTTTTTACCGTTATCGCTTGTGCCGCAATCTTTTGCGGGTGTAATAATGTCGCTTATGATCACGATGCCCCCCGTAAATCAATGGCAGCCCCGCCTGAAACTTTGGCAGAAGATTCCGTGGCCGTAAATTCTCCGGCACTTGCCGGCAGACGGCGGGGAATAAGCGGCAGTGCGGCCGATGCCGGAGCAAGCTATTTTAATTCCGGCAGCCGCATGATGGCTTACACTGCCGGATTCACTTTGACTGTCAAAGAGTTGGATAAGGCTCTCAATGAGGTCAAAATGCTGGCTGAATCACTTGGCGGTTATCTGGTCAGCAGTGCCAGAGGCAATATGCAGATCAAAATCCCCGTGGCCAAAGCCGATGAATTTCTCAATAAAGCCGGGGATATCGGCAAAAAGAGCGATTTCCGGATCTCGGCGGAAGATTTGACCGATACCATCACCGATATCGAAGTGAGATTGGATAATTTGCGCCGGTTGCGTACCCGGTTGACCGAGTTGCTTGCTCAAGCCAAAAATGTCAATGAAACTCTCAGTATTGAGCGGGAACTCAACCGGGTCACTACCGAAATCGAAAGAATCGATGCCCAGTTGCAGAATAATAAAAACCGGGTGGCATTCGTTACATTCAGCGTGGCAGTCATTGAGGAACACGGCGCGATTCCCGGCGGTACACCGATGGCAATCGAGCGATTCAGTTTTCTCCATCAGCTTTCCGCAACCGATTTGGCCGGTTCGGAAAATGAACCGCTTTTCGGTCTTGCTCTGCCGGAAAAATTCGTCGCAGTTACCACCGGCGCAAGACAGGGCAAAGCTTTTACCGCCACCACCAGCGATGATTGTATTTTCCGCACCTGGCAGACCGGTATCCCCGATGACAGTCAGCTTGAATTTTGGGAAAAAGTGATCTGCCGCGCTCTGGCAGTCTACGATGATTACACCAATATCAAATGTTTCCCGCTCTCATGGGATGGCCGTAAAGCGGTCAAAATCACGGCTCAAGTGACCACATCACGGGGAATCCAGCGGTATATGGCGGTAATTTCAGTGAAGTGTGCCATCGGCGATGATGAGTTGAGGATCGTGGAATTTTTCGGCCCGGATGAAGCTTTCGCCATTCACGAAAATACCGTGCTTGATACGGTGCTGTAAGAAAATTCAATTTTTTGACAGCAGCAGCCGGATAAAATCTTTCAAGGCGGAGAAATAGTTGATTTTGCTGCCTTTTTGGTCGATCCAGCCGGATAGCGGGTATTCAAGGCTTTTGGCCAGCAGTTGTTCTTTGCCGTACCGGGAGATCATGCGCCGCAATATTTCCACATCAAAGAACCATTTGGTGACAAATGGCCTGTCAAATAAAAACGGGATCATTTCCGAAGCGAAAATTTTTGCCCCGCATTGAGTGTCATATACCACCAGATCAAGGTGCATTGAAACCACTGTGGCGAAAATCCGCCCCATCAGATGCCGGTGCAAATGCCGCCGGATATTGCTGCCCAACCGGGCCAGACGGCAGCCGGAAACGTAAAATTTGCCCTTTTCCGCTTCGGCAAGCATCGGGATGATTTCCGGAAGCGGGGTGGCCAGATCGGCATCCAGAAATCCGGCAAACGGAACATCTTTCCCGGCGGCAAACAACATGCCCTGCCGTACAGCTTCTGCTTTGCCGCTGTTGCAAGAGAGGATCAGGCAATCGGCATTGGCAAATTCTGCGGCAAGCGATTTTAAAACCCCGGCAGTGCCATCTGTACTGCCGTCATCGACAAAGAGCAGGGAAATTTCCGGATGTCCGGCCAGAAATCCGGTAAATTCCGGTATATTCAGCCTTTCAGCTTCATTGTAGCATGGAATAATAATGAGTGCTTTCACCATTCACCTCCCGGAAAGATCCGGTTTTCCATGCCTTGTATTGCCGGAACCGGGGTGATCCTGACGGATTTCTGACCATATTTCAATGCATAGTGACGATTCAAAAAGTGGTTCGGATCTTCCCGCATGATATCGGTTTTGTACAGCGCATTGTAACGGCTTAATCCGCATGCCGGACGGAAAATCCACTCTGTGCTTTGCTGATTTTGCTGGGCATTTTGCATCGCGGCAAACCGGTTGCGGCAAATAGTGCCGGTAAAGGTGATGTCCCGCAGAGCAAAGGCGGCATTGGTCAGAAACATGATCACTGTTATTCCGGCAACGATCCTTTGGGCGAACTCCCGGATTTCCAACTGCTGAAAAGTTTTTCCGGCACAGCAGAGCATGAAAATAAATGCTCCGAATAGTGCCCTGCCGGGAGTATACGGCGAAAATATCATACTGCCGGATATTCCGGAAATCAGCAATAAGTAAAATACCGTCAACGGCCATTGGGAAGCCGGGATCCGGCGGCGGCCAAAGATGAGCATCATGACTGTTGCTGTAAAAAGAGCCGGCACAGTATGAAAAACGTGGGCAGTTTGCGTGAAAATATTTTGAAAAAACGCAATCCCCTGATACCCTTCATAAGCGATCCGGGCTGAAACTCCCGGCGCAAAGAGCAGCACGGCGCCGCCGATCACCGCTCCGCAAAGACCGCAAAGCATCCATGACGGTATGCGATTTTGCCGCAATTTCGCATAAATAATCACTGCGGCAATGACAATTATTACTGCAACTGCGACATTTTCATTGGCTGAACAGCCAATGATCCCTGACGGGATCAAATACCACCTTCTCAAGCCGGATATCCTGTCATCCCCGTATTCCATGAACAGGCGGTACGGATAGAGCAAGATCAGGTAAAAGAGCGACGTCCACAGATAAATTACCGCTCCGTTGGCCCAGAATAAGGTTAAACCGGGGGATGGCGCACAGAGAAAAAATACTCCGGCAACTGTCAGCAGCAACGCCGGTTTGATTGGTTCTCTGCCGCAAATATGGCGGCAGATCATACTGATCACCAATGCGGCCATAATGCTGTTGAGCAGATTGAAGAGCATTTTTCCGCCCCACAATACCGCATAGATGGTAAACATGGCAATCGCCCGGCCGCCCCATGAAAACCAGGCTGAATTTACCGAGGCAAAAATATCTGCCCAGGAAGCTATCAGCGGAGTTTCTCCCGGCCGGATATCGAAAAAAGAACGGTCGGCAATATAACGGTAATGGTAGACGATATCGTCGTAGACATACGGTGTAAAGTATGAGAGCACAAAGAATACTCCGGCTGTGAACAGAAAAATCACTCCGTTGATCAGATGCGGATATCCGGTCAGTTTCCGGTATGAACTTTTCATAAATTTCAAAATTTTCTGCATCATTTTACAGATATCCCATGAAATTTTTCTGATGCGCCACCGCAGATCATGTTTGCCGCAAAAATTGAGAGATCCGGCATCTCAGTTGAGCAGTGAACCGGTCAATTCGCTTACACTTTTCATGCCGTGACGGTCGCAGTAATCATTGATGAAGTCGATAACCTGCAAGGGAACGTATGGATCGACAAAATTCGCCGTGCCCACAGCCACTGCCGTTGCTCCGGCAATCATGAATTCCACAGCGTCAGCTCCGTTGCAGATGCCGCCCTTGCCGATTATGGGGATCTTTACTGCCTTGTAAACTTCATTTACCATGCGGATCGCCACCGGCTTGACTGCCGGTCCGGATAATCCGCCGGTCCGGTTGGCAAGTTTGGTGCGCCTGGTTTCAATATCAATGGCCATTGCCGACAGCGTATTGATCAAAGATACTGAATCACTGCCGCAAGCTTCGGCAATGCGGGCAAATTCTGCAATGCTGGTTACGTTGGGACTCAATTTGGTGATCAACGGCAACGCCGTTGCATTGCGGACGGCGGAAATGACCTGTTCGGCAAGCTTGGGATCGGTGCCGAATGCCGCACCTCCGGCTTTGACATTGGGACAGGAAATATTGATTTCCAAAGCGGTGATATCGTTCTTTGCTTCGGCTTCAAGTCTGGCGGCCACTTCCGCATATTCCTCGGCGGTTTTGCCCCAGATATTGACAATGACCGTTGCTCCGGTCTTTTTTACTCCCGGCAGATAGTGTTCATCATGAAGAAATTTTTCCACTCCGGGGCCTTGCAGACCGATCGCATTGAGCATGCCGCCGGTAACTTCTGCCACCCGGGGGGTCGGATTGCCGTCTGACGGAACACTGCGGATGCCTTTGACCATGATGGCTCCGAGTTTGGAAATGTCATAAAATTGAGAATATTCCAACCCGTAACCGAAAGTGCCGGAAGCGGTCATTACCGGATTTTTCAACTGGAATTTGCCGAAATCAACTTTTAAGTCTGCCATAACTTCTTACTCCGTATAAATATCTGCCAGCTTGAATACCGGGCCGTCTGCACAACTGCGGGCGTACATCCACTCTCCCGGATGAGCATGATCGTTGACTTTTACCACACAGCCGAAGCACGCTCCCACTCCGCAGCACATGATATGATCGACACTCAATTCGCCATCCAGAGATTTTTCCCGGAGCAGTTTGGCCAGAGCCATCAGCATCGGATGAGGTCCGCAACCGTAGAAAAAGAGTTTTTTGCCCTGATACTCTTTGAGCAGTTCCGGAAAAAGATCCGTTACCCGGCCCTTGATCCCCATCGAACCGTCATCGGTTGCCACTTTGACCTGAAATCCGGCCCGGGCGTACTCCTGAGTCAGCAGGATATCTTTCTCATTGCGTGCGCCGAGCAGCAGTACTCCGCCGTTTTTGCTCTGACGGGTGAGCATGAAGGTCGCCGCTGCTCCGTAACCGCCGCATACCGCCACCGGGATCACATCACCGGCCGGGGCGGAAAATCCTTTGCCGCAAGGTCCGAGAATATCGCAGACACTCCCGGCGGGCAATTCGGAAAAAGTTTGCGTTCCTTTGCCGACGACCTTGTAAACAATGGTCAATTTGCCGTCAAGGGCGTTGTGGATGCTGAATGGCCGCCGCAGCATCTGGTCGAGTCGGTTGTCGATACGGATGTGGACGAATTGTCCGGGGGTGGCGTCCGTGGCGATTTCCGGGGCATCAAATACCGCCCGGAAGTATTGCCCGTGCATACGCTCATTACTTATAAGAGTACAGTTCGGCATATATATTCCTTTTAATTTAAGTATGGATTGTGTTTCTTTTCAAAGCCGATGGTTGTTTCGCCGCCGTGACCGGGGTAAACGGTCAGATCATCGGGCAGTGTCAGCAGCTTTCCGGTAATGGAGTTGATCAATTCGGCATAATCCCCGCCGTAAAGATCAGTTCTGCCGATCGAGCCGCAAAAGATCGTATCTCCGGAAATGAGGAACTTTTCCCGGCCGTCATCAAAGAGGAAACCGCTGCCGCCCCGGGTGTGCCCCGGCAGCGGGATCACGGTACACCGGGGTATGGGATCGAAACCGGAAACATCCGGCAGATCATCGGCCGCATCAAAGTACGGCGGCAGAGCGTTGGCTTTGCTCAGATACATTTCGTGATCTTCCGGAGCAAGTTCCACTTTGGGTATATGCAGCTTTTCCGCCACTTTTCCGGCGGCGGAAATGTGATCAACATGGGCGTGTGTCAACAGAATTCTCGCACTCTTGAAGGGGAATTTCTCCGCTTCGGCGATGATCGTTTCTGCATCGGCCCCGGGATCGATGATAAACAATTCGCTGCTTTCCGGTATGAATACCAGAAAACAGTTGGTGGCGAAAGGACCGAGCGGCAGGGAAATCAGTTTCATGGGCATTACTCCGTAACAAAAAGAACTTTTTTTGAATCATTATGGTTGACAGCTCCGCTTAAATCCAGCAGACGGTGAAAGATCGCCGGATCGCTCATGTCAGCTTGGATTTCCAGAAGGAAATCCAGAAAATGTACCGATTGTTCCCGGCGGTAATCTTTGCGCCAGAATACTCCGGAAAGAACGGTTTTTTCCGGATGAGTGTTGCGGATGAGTGTGTAATTATCCGGGACATTGATCCGGTAGTTTATGCGGCAGAAACGGTTGCCGGAAAAAAGATACGGAGTCCGGCGGGATGGCGAACTGAAATGAAAAAGATTTTCAAACTTCCGGTATTCCGGCAAGCGGAAAAAGACAAATTTCCCGGTCTTTCCGGCGAAACGGTCAATGTGCCATTTGACGGTCAGCTGCGGCTGTTTATCCGGATCAAAGCTGTATTCCAGTAATTTTGCACCGGCATCAAAATCTGCAACTCCGGTTTCGATATACTGCCGCTGTAAAGCCGGAGTCGATCTGGCAAAGCGTTCCCTTTCAATTTCCAGAATATTGCCGCAGAAAGTGTAGTCAACACTTACTGTGGCTGATCCGTCTGCTTTGAGGTCGATCGCACAGTCAACAACTGTGCCGTTGCGATTGTTGCAAGCACTCAGGGCTCCGGCGGTAACGGCACTGCGGTCAATACTGCGGAATATGATATTGCCGCTGTGGCGCAGGATTCCCGGTGTACCGTAAATGCCGGAGTCGTTGAGGAAGATATTCAACTGCGGCAGATAGAGCAGCAGAGCGGTACAGATGTTTTCCGCCGGAGAAATCACCTGCCGCATCCTGACCGGCAGTGCCGGGGTGGAGGTGACCGGAACGAATTCAAATTCAATACCGGTTGCCTTGAGCATGGCCGCCAGCACTATCGCCCGGTCTACGCTGTTGGCATAACCGTCGCGCAAGGTGGTTTGCGGCAGGGAATATTCACTGAAAAGCATCTTATTAAGCGGCAGATCGATTTCCCGGATATGCTGATAAAGATATTTTTCCAGAGCGTAAGCAATGTAAATGCGGCGCAGATTTTCCGGGCTGTGGATTTGCTGCAGTTGATCTTTGCCGGCAATATCACATTCCGGAGCATCTGCGGCGAGCTGCCGGGCAAGTGCGGCAACCGACTCATCGGCACGGCTGACTTTTTCCAATGCGGCGGCGGTGATTTGTCCGTAAAGTTCCTGAATGGTGAATCCGGATATCCGCAGGGCGGGGATAAAGAAACTGTACGGCGGCTGTCCCGGTTCGTAAGGCAGTCTGGGAGTGTCACTGATTTCGTAACGCCGGATGATGTTTTTGCCGCCCATGGTACTGCTGTGCCGGATATTTTCCGGAATAGCGGCTGTCAGGCGCATTTGAGCCGGATGCTCAATAATGACCCGGCACAGCCGGGCCGGAGTATCACTGCGGGTGAGCATTTCCGTGTAGAAAAACGGCTGATCGGCAACGTGGCGGACAATGCGGCAGTCGATGATACTTCCGGCATCGACACCGGGAAAGCTGATGACCGCCAGTTTGCGTTTCAAATAGCGCGGCGCAGAAGCGGTTGCGGGATCATCCATATAGTTGATCTCTTTATCAGAGAGCGTGAAACTGCGGCCTTGTGAATCGGTTACGGTGGCGGAAATTTCCAGTGTTTCACTGCCTTCGATAAAAGGTACAGTCAGATTTGCCGCTTCCTTTACTCCGGCATAGTTGAGGATTTTGCGGATATAACGGGTTTCCACCCGCCGGGAATCAGAACTTCGCAGCTGATAATGACGGCTGTGTTCCAGAATCTCAATATTGGCCCCCGCCGCATCATAACCGGTTTTGCGGCAGATCACCGGTTGGCTCTGCCACATGAATCCGGCTTGGGAAACGGCACTTTTGAATTTGTAATAATCCGCCGGAGATAGCCGCATCGTGTCAACGGCAAAGAAAAATTCTTCGCTTAATGTACCATTTTGGAACCGGTGATCGCCGCTCACCCGGAAAAGTCCGTTTTCTGTAACATGCAGATTTTCCGGCAGGGTCAATTCAAATTCTTCCGGCAGTTTCAAGGTGATTTTTTCGCTTACCGAGCGGGGCAGCAGCATCAGCGGAAAACGGCGGGACCCCGGCGCAATGTGGGAGGAAATTGCATTGAGCATGCCGAGAATCAAACTGCAGCGGGGTATGGATAAGAGTTTTTCAGAATCCTCCGGCACAGGAGCGTGGGGGATCGTGTAATGCAGGGTGACATGCAATTCTTTGCTCATATCGCGGATGTTTTCCGGGTGGATACTGATTTCAGTCAGCCGGGCCCCCGGAGAGATCAGGCGTAAACGGCTGGAAAAGAAGTTCTCAATATCTTCTCCGGTCCATTCCGAAAATGCCGCCCGGTACATCTGATCGTATACCCCGGAAAATTTGACCGTGGTAACAAAATCAGATTTTTTTTCCTCCATCGTACCGCAGCTTTGAATATCCAGATGATGATCCAGCGCATCGACCTGCGGTGCAATACTCAGCGTTGCACCATCCGGTTTGGCCGCCAGATAGGGGAATCCGGCCAGATAACCGGGGAAAAGTTCGGTGGTGGTTTCAAAGGTCGGATCCATCAGCAGAAATTGACCATCGGCAAGTTCAACTCCGGCAATGGCATGGTTGAAGTAGATATTGGCCACTTCCGGATCTTTGGGGGAGCCGGACATGAAAAGCACCGGACTGGCATTGAATCCGGCCAACCGGAGCATCGCCACCAGCAAAGCCGCCTTATCCCGGCAGACCCCGTGGCGGCGTTCAAAGGTTTGGGATACATCGTGCGGTTCATAGCCCGGTGCGCTTTTTTCATCAGTGATGCCGGTATAACGGATCTGTTGGGAAACGAATTGAAAAAGGGCGGTGATCTTTTCCATATCTGTCGCTTTTCCGGCGATCAATTCAGCAGCCTTGTTTCGCATTTCACCGCTTACCGCAGCCAGTTTCGGCGCACAGAGCGCATCGTACCAGCGGGAAATTTCCTCCCATGAGCCGACCGTGGAAACCAGAACTCTCTGAATACAGGTGTAAAGCGGCGGCATGGCTTTTTCCGGAACCACCTGCGGCACGTTGCGGGCGATCCAGCGATAAGTGATGATGCCGTCTTTTTCGGTATTGGTATAAGTTATCGTACCGGGAACTTCATCTTTTATACAGATGCCGCGCAATGGTTTGTCGGCCGGGGTATGCACGATATATTCGTAATATTCAATGGGAAATGCGGCCTGAAGTACCGTTATATCGCTCCAGTGACCGGGCAGCCGGGATTTGGTGGTCACTTCCAATGTGGTCACTTCCAGTTTATCCCCGATCTCCAACCCCGGCACCCGGAGGGTGAGTATCTTGTTGGCCGGATCATAGATGGATGAGGCCATCTGACTGTCTTCCACCGAAACTGAAGACAACTGCGCCGGATCGAGCACCGTCTTGCGGCCGTCTGGTTTGACTATTGCCAGATGGGTCACCTGCAATGTGCCGTAATCAGAGTTGTAGTGCAGCTGCAGTGAACGCATGCCGGTCAATCCGTCATAATTGACGATCCGGTAGATGCACTCATCGGTGGTGCGGGATGTTCCGTCAGGATTGACGGTCACCTCTTCCCGGTCATAAAGCAGTACCAGTGATGCCGACGGTTCTGCCGCACCGCAAAGCAGTATGAAAAACCAAAATATGCCCAGCCAGAGCCGTTTCATAAATCATCCTTCCTTAAAAACAGTTCATGGAATAATTTACACCCGTTTTGCCTTTTCATCAAGGATCAAATGCAGGATTTTGAAAAAATCCCCCGATTATCCCGGGTAAATCTGAATAATTCTGTGATTCCGGCCCCACGGAGCATAAAAAACGGCTGCCGCATGCTGTTTTCAGTTGCGGCAGCCGGGAATATCCGGGATCTGTCAGTTGGTGCGGATTTTGTATTCGTTGTAAACGTTGCCGCGGTTGACGACTTTGATGATGAATTTGCCGGTCCATTTCGGAGTCCATTTGCAAATGCACAGATCAAGATTGTCATCATCTTTTTCGATCAGATTGCCATTCTCATCATAGATGTAGAGATCGAGGTCGGTATCATTGTCACCGTCAATGATAACTTCAGCCTGCTGACCGCCGACGAAAACGATTTCATAACGGTCGGTGGAGTTGGCTTTTACTCTTTCAATAGTGCTTTGCGGACCACCCTGGGCACCGGCAAAAGCGGCTGAACCAACCAGAATCAGAGCGAGAGTTGCGAGCATTTT
>JAFVZS010000087.1 GCA_017508015.1 Lentisphaeria bacterium | reverse complement strand
TCAGTTGCTATTTCGGACCCAAGATCGCTCCTGATACTGCCGGTGCTGCGATTGATCCGCGCCATAATGACAATGCTAATTTTTTGAAACTTGACGGTCATGTTGAGACCCGCAGCCGGAATGAATTGAAAGTTTTGGTTACGCCGCCGGCGACCACTGAATACACAAATTTCTTTAATGCAGGTATAAAATAAGGTATGTATTTCATGAAAAAGTTTTTTATTCTTTCTGTGATTTTAAGTTGCGTGGTGTCGGCTGCCGAAACTCCGGCTGCCGCACCGGTTGCTGCTGATGATTTGACTTTGAGTGTGAGTTTTGACAACACTACGGAAGCTGATCTGGCCAACGGCCGTGCTGCCCATTCGGAGTTCCGGGGCAAAATCGTTTATGAACCGGGCGTTTCCGGACAGGCGATAAGAGTCGGCAATAATGCCGGTTGTGCTCTTTACGATTGCAAAGACAATCTGGATTTTGACAATCCCGGTACGATCGTTATGTGGTTCAAGGCGGATAATTGGCACGGCAACCGCGGTTCCCGTGTCAGTTTCTGGGGATTGGGAAATAATAACGGTCATATCGCTCTGGCTGTCGCCAGCACTCCGGCGGATGTTTGTCCCTGCCGCCGTCCGCTGGAATTTACGATTTTCCACAGTAAAAAACGGCGTAACGTGCGCTACACCATTACGCCTCCGGCACTTGCCAAAATCTGCCGCAACTGGCACATGGTTTCGGTGGCCTGGGCCGGGGAACAGCTTTTTTTAAGTTATGACGGGGCTCCCTATAAGGCATTCAAACTGCAAGTGCCGTTGAGTAATGAGGAGTTTGCTCATTGCGCCCGTTTTGCCATCGGTGTCAATGCCGGTTGGAATTTCCTGGTGGATGATTTCCGGATTTACGGCAAGAAACTTTCTGATGAGGAGCTCAGTTCGATCTGGGAAGCCGGGAAGGCTCAATCTCAGGCGCAACTTCCTGCCGCTCAATAATAATCAAGGATCAATAAATGAAAAAATTCATTCTTTTGCTGCTGCTGATAAATGCAGCGGCGGGCTTGGCCCTTGCCAATGAAACGATTCCGCGTTTGCGTCTGCCGCAAATGCCGGCTCCGGAAATTGACGGAAAAATTGAGGCCGCTGAGTGGCAGCTCGCCGGAGAACAATTCGGTTGCCTTTCTTACAATACACCGTTTCTTGCTCATCGCCGGGCGACTTTTTTCATCGGTTATGACCGGTCAAACTTCTATTTTGCCTGTCGCAGTGAATTGCCGCCGGGTGGTCAGCGGTTGATGTCACGGGTTCGCCGTGACGGTACGATGGTCGCTTCGGATGATGCGGTGGAAATCCATCTTTACCCACCGGAAAGCAAATATACTTATCAGATACTGCTCAATGGGCGCAATGCCAAATTTACCGGCAAATATGAAGTTATGTCCGGCGCGGTCATCCACAAGAGCAAACCATTTGCTCCGAAAATTCAAAGTGCTTCGTCTTTCCGCAACGGATTTTGGGAAATCGAGGTGAAAATTCCGTTGAGTGAGTTGGAAAACGCCCGTATAACTCCCGGGAAACCATGGAAGATCCAGATGGTGCGCTCATTCCGCAATCCGGCAGACGGCTGTTCATGGAGTAAAACGCTGGTTTTCTGCGATGTGGCGAATATGGGGGTACTGACGCCGGATAACGATGCGCCGGCAGTCGCATTCTGCGGTCTTGGCGATGAATATGCCAAAGGAAAATATAATATCCGTTTCCGGGTATTCAATCCGGCGCCGACTGCCCGCAAGATCCGCGGCATGGTAACGGTGAAATCCACCGCTGCTCCCCGTATTCTGGCCGAAGAAAAGGTCATTCAGCCCGGGAAAAGTGCGGAATTTATTCTCAACTATACTGAACTTGCACCCTTTGAGTATGAATTTGAGGCGATTTTCACCGATATGACGACCGGCAAAGAGTTGTTTGCCCGCAAATTTTTCTGGCGGCCGGTTCCGGAACAGCGGTGGATTTCCAGAAGTCAGCAGCAGAATAATGCGGCATTGGAAATCGGCTATTATCCATATGCCGGGGTGGTCAAGGCCCGTTACGGTTCTCCGGATCTCCGGGCATCAAATCAGATCGAAAAGGTTGAATTTTTTATTGAAAACGCTCAGGCCCGGGTTATCGGATCACCGCGTGCCGGTCTCCGTACCCGTTTCGGATTCACTGCCCGGTGGAATGAGGGGCGTCTGCCGGAAGGCGACTACCGGGTGCGGGCTGATATTTATTGGAAAAACGGCCGGAAAGAAAGCGTGATTAAAACTTTCATCGACCGCCGCTTTGAATGGGAAAATCTCGGTATCGGTATGGAACGGGTGATCGTGCCGCCGTTTATCCCCCTGCGTGCCGATGCTGAAACGCAGGAAATTCATGCATTGCAGACCGGATATCGCAGTGCCAACGGTTTCTGGAGCGCGATCTATGCCAAAGGTGAAAATATTCTTGCCGCTCCGGTTGCTTTGACCATCAATGGCAAAAGTGATTATTTGACTCAACAGAAGTTCAGTTTCACAGAAACATCTCCCGACCGGGTGGTTGCTGAAACCCTGCTTTCCGGTGAGAATCTGCAATTGACGGTGGTCAATGAATACGATTATGACGGCATGTGCAAAACCACGCTGAAGTTTGATCCGCAGGGCAGTTTTGAGGCCAGGAATATGTATATAGATATTCCGTTGAAAGGGGAATATGCGAAACTTTATCACTGTGTGAATGATGTGCCGCGTTATCATCCAACTGATTTTCTGCCATCCGGGCAGGGAACGTTGTGGAACAGTATGATGGGTAAAAAACACCCTCATGTTTCCGGAAATTTCTGGCCGTATGTCTGGATCGGCGGGATCTATCACGGCGTTTGCTGGTTTGCGCCCAATGACCGCAACTGGTCACTTGACCATGCCAAACCGGCATTGGAGATCATCCGCCGGGATGATATCGTGCTTTTACGGATAAATCTGGTGAATATGCCGGTCAAATGGGAAAAACCGTTTGATATCGTGCTCGGATTTCAGCCGACACCGGTGAAGCCGCTGCCGGAAAACTGGCAGGCTTTGTATGACCGGGGTAAACCGGCTCCGCATGCGATCGCATTCAGCATGGTCGGCGGCAGTACCTGCTGGGGCAATGCCGGGGTGTGTGATCCGTGGCCGGTGGATCGGGATTACTCCTTTATTGAAAGACTTGCCCCGGAAAAAAGGAGAGGTGTCACCCCGCAGATGATCGAGGAATATCTGGAGCGTCACCGATCTTCCATTCCGGCAGCGCGATATCCGCGATTGCAGCGGGATATGAATCGCAGCCGTATCATGGGGCGTTACAGCGATTATTTTTATCCGTATATCAATCCGCGTGCGGCAGACAGCCGTTGGATCGAGTATCAGGTGTTCCAGAATGAGTGGTTCTATTCGGAGTACCGCACGCAGATTGATTACGATGAATACAATATGGAATCAACTGCCAGTCATCAGGACATGCTGTTATTTTATATGCGGAAAATGGTGCGCAGCGGCATGGATGGTCTTTACTATGACAATGTGCGTTTGAGAGCCACCTACGACCCGGTTCGCGGACCGGCGTATGAATTGCCCAACGGCCGGATCCAGCCCTACTTTGATATTTTCAGTTTCCGGCAGTTGCTCAAACGGACTGCGACCATGCTTTATCTGGAAAAGAAAATCTTTATGGATGGCCGTCCGCTGCTGGATCTGCACATGACCAACGGGGCAATAATTCCATTCTTAAGTTTCGGAACGGTTCAGCTTGATTGTGAATCTGAATATGGTCCGACAGAGTTTCATGATCGTTTCAGTGAAGGTTATCTGCTGGCGGAAACCATCGGTACTCAGGCCGGCTGTATCCCGCAGATTTTGAATCTGGTCACCGGCAATGATCAGCGTTGGATCGGACGGACTTTTCTGTGCCGGATGCTGGCGATCGATTTGCCGATGTGCCTGTGGCAGAGCAATTATAATTCTATTTTCACTGAAACCTGGCAGCGGGTTTATCAATTCGGTTACGGTTCGCCGCAGGTGACGGTCTACCCGTCGTGGAATACGGATAATCCGGTCCGCTGTCAGGCGGAAAATATCCGGATCAGTTCATATATCCGCAAGGATCGCCAGGCGGCGATGATTGCGGTGTGTGACTTCGGGAATCATGAAAATGGTGGCGAATATGAGATCGATTTTACAGCTCTTGGTTATCCGGTCTATTCGGTAACAGATGCTGAAAGCGGTGCGGTTTTGCCTGCTGAAAACGGCAAAGTCCGGGTGAATTTGCCCCGGCGGGATTTCCGTTTGCTGGTGATAAAAGGAGAGTGATCCATGAAAAAATTTGCAAGCTTATGTTTGTGTGTGGCGGGAATTTTGTCACTTAAAGCTTTGGAATTTAATGAAATAGTTTTGGCCAATGAGATAAAATTGCCGGATATCAAGGTCGAAAAACGCGGGGAAAGTTTCACTGTTCAATTGCCCGGTTTACCGGCCCGGGCAGGATATATTCCGGTATTGAAGTGCCGGATGTATTCCTATGCGGCAAGTGAAAGCGGCTGCAATTATGCGGCAAGAGTTTCGGTGAATGGCAATGATCTTGGCCGTCGCACCGCTGCCGGCAGGAAGCGGCTGCTTTTCCGCGATGACCGTTTTGAATTGACCGATCCGCGTTTCAAGGGCCGGTTTATGCCGGTATTTCTGACCTCAACTGAATTTAATCTGCAATTTGCGCCGACGGCAGACCGGGCAGACCGGCAGACCACTGATGGCAAAGGCGCACAATTTATTCTTGATCTTTCCGATGTGGCAAGGGAATTGGATGTCAACAGTGTTACATTCACCAATATCCGGCTTTATTTCGGAACGCCCATTACGCTTTTTATTACCGATGCTTCCATCGGATATCTTGACCGTGCTTTGCTTGAGGAAAAAGAGACTCCGCTTTTGCAATGTTCAACGGCTTCATTTGTCCGGCAAAACGGCGGTATGCAGTTGTCAGTCTATAAAAACGGCGGCTTTGCTTTCAATGGCGGCAATGGAGAAACATTGGTTGCAGAAAGTGCATTCAGCATGGATCCGGCAGCGGTGTCAGCCATGACCGCCGGTGATTCCGGTGAAGCTCCGGTCACCATCAGGGAGGTCACCGGAGGCTTTTGTATTGAAAAAAGCTGGGGAGCGATCAAGCTCCGGCGGAATTTGACCTTGCATGACGGAATGCTTTATTGGGAAGAGATTTGGAGTAATACCTCATCTGAAATTGCCGCTGTGCCTTTCAGACACCGGATCGGTTTGAATAACGCTAAAGCCCGGGTTTGGCTGCGCGGTACTCCTGATGTTTTTGAATTACTGACTATCGATGGCAACTCCACGATTTTTATGGAATCGATGCGGGATCGCAGATGCGGATTCGGCATTGTATTGGAAGATGACATTTCCCGTTTGATCTGCGGCGGTAATTCGGCATACGGTATGGCGGAGTTTTATACCGGCTGTTTTGCTCTGGCACCGGGAGCTTCCCGGAAACTGTTTTATACTGTGACTCCGGTGAGTAATAATGGCTACTGGGAGTTTATCAACGCAGTGCGCCGCCGTTGGGGCATCGGGCGTTACGGCATGGATCGTCCGGTATTCTGGGCTCCATTGCTTCCGGCAAGTGCCGGAAAAAACTGGGCGGAAAGAGTCCGGAAAATTTTCGGAGGATTCGGTCCGGTGACATTGGCTGTTGATCCCTGGGTTCACGGCCTTGGTAAAATGGAAGCGATCGCCAGATGCACCAATCCGGATGGCAATACCGAAGCGGTTCTTGCCGAGTGCCATGCCAAAGCATTGCCCGGTTTGCTGGATAAGTTGCGGGAAATAAAAGGTGCGATACCGGGAATAAAAGTTTATTCATTGCACCATGCTTCCATGTTTTGTGTATATTTGCCTGAATTTTCCGGTTACCGGCTTTTTGATTCAGTGATCCGGGGAAAGGATTTGCAGCCCTATCACCATGCCGGTTATGATGCGGCGATCCTCAAAGGGGCGGAAAAACGCAACTGGGCGGTGGCGTACTGTATGCCGCAACCGGGAAATTATTCATGGCAGAGAAATTTTGAATTGTTAGATGCTGTATTTGCCGCCGGAATTGACGGCGTATATTATGATGAATTCGGATCATGTGCGACCAAACGTGATTATTCCAGATATGAGTATACTCAATGGGATGGTTTCTCTGCGGATATCGATGAAAACGGCAAGGTGATTGCCTTGAAAGCCGACTATTCATATTTGACATTGCCGTTTCAAAATGCTCTGATCCACCGGTTGAGTGCCACGGGCAGGGGATTGCTGGGCAATGGCGCGGCAGTTACCGGTGATATGAATCAGGCTCCGGTAATGCGTTTTATGGAAGGAGCCAGCAGTAACGCCAATATGCCCGGCGGTCATTTGAGCCATATTCCTCTGGTATTGGGCAATTACGGTGATGTCAACAGCCGGGCGGGGATCATGGCGGCCGTGCGGACGGCTCTGAAATACGGTTGTGTTTATTCACCGTTTACTCCGACGGCGTTGTATTTATCCGGCCGGGATAATTTCATCTGTAAATTTTATCCGTTGACCATTACTGAATTGGGGCAGGGGGTGATTTGTGCCAGAGAAAGGATCATTACCGACCACTCCGGGAGTTTTGTCTGGAACGGCGTGGATTCCGGTACTGCCGAACTTTTTGTATACGATGCTTCCGGCAACCGTTTGCCGGATACCGGTACGGTTCAGGTTGTTGACGGGAAAATCACATTGACCTGTCCGGAAAACGGCTTGGTCATTGCGGAACTGCAACGGTAAATTGTTGCAGTATACAATAATACAAATTACCAATTTTGTTGTGATGCGCTGCAACAGTCGGGTACACAGTACACTTCTGTTGCGTACTCATCGCAAAACCCGACCGTCCTTTCGCAATCCATCCATCACTCTTCGCATAAAGCTGCGCCCGGACAAGCCGGTTGGAGCTGACCCATGCAGATCTGGTTGAAAAATCACAAATACATCACAGAAATGTTCATTTATCCCCCCTCTGCCTGGATTTCACAAAATTCGGGAGATTACCAGGCAATAACAAAAATCCGGAACCTTGAAAAAGATTCCGGATTTTTTTGTCGCACGATTGCGTTTTGATCAGCGGGCGTAGTACTCAATGACGCTCATGATCTTGACGGCCACCGGGATTTCTTCAACCTGCGGGGCGCGCACCAGGGTGGCTTTGAGGTTGTCGAGATCGACTTCCATGTAAGCCGGAGCAGTGGTGTTGTTCTTTTTGGCGACTTCAGCGAGTTTCGGGGATTTTTCAGCATTGATGCTGATGACCTGACCCTCTTTTACCAGACAGCTTGAGCGGTCAACGCGTTTGCCATCGACCAGCACGTGGCCATGATTGACCAGCTGTTTGGCAGCAAAGATGGTCGGCGCAAAACCGGCACGGTAAACCATGGCATCCAGACGCTGTTCCAGACTGCGGAAAAGTTTTTCGTGGGTCTGACCTTCGCCGCTTTTAGCTTTGGCAAAAGCGATGCGGAGCTGTTTTTCGCTGATAGCATAGTAGTTGCGGAGTTTCTGTTTTTCCATCAGCAATTCGCCGTAGGTGGAAAGTTTGGCGCGACGGCCTTTGCCGTGGGGACCCGCGGCGTAGGGGCGTTTGACGCTCGGACATATCGGATCACCCCAGAGACACTGGCCGATCCGGCGGCAGAATTTGTGTTTTGCTCGACTTGCGGTTGGCATAACCAATCCCTTTCTTTTTGTTGTTTTGTGGCATTCCGGGTGTCAAGCCTCAAAATAAATGGGGCCCGGAATACCGTTGCAATCTTTATAAAATATCACAACATACGCTGTTTTTCAAGCGTAATGGTGTGAGATTTGCGTTTTTTTTGCAAAAAATACTTGAACTCACTCTCCGACGAACCCACCATTTTCATCAAAACGATCCAGATGCCGGATGCCGTTGCGGCACAATACCAAACGGTAACGCTCAAAATGGTCTTCTCCGTCACGCTCGCCAT
>JAFVZS010000086.1 GCA_017508015.1 Lentisphaeria bacterium | reverse complement strand
ATATCACATTCCGCCCGGTTCAACAGTGAGGCAAAACGTTCCCCGGCTTTCATAACTTACTTCGCTCCATACTGTTCATAGTAGGCATTGATCGCCGCCATCAGCGTATCATCAATGATGACTTTGCCTTTGTAAGGTTTGTTGTAGAGGTGTTCGATAACCTCTTTCATCGTGACGATGGCACAGGTTTTGAAGCCGTATTTTTCGGAAATTTCACAGAGCGCACTCTTTTCGCCCTGACCGCGTTCCATACGGTCGACACTGACCACCAGACCGAGGATATCGACCTTGCCCTGCGCTTGCAGTATCGGCAGGGTTTCGCCGATGGAAGTTCCGGCGGTAGTGACATCCTCAATGATCACCACTTTATCGCCGTCATTGATCGGGCCGCCGAGCAGGATCCCCTTGTCGCCGTGATCTTTGACCTCTTTGCGGTTTGAACAGTAACGGATATCGGCATCGAATTTTTCGGAAAGGGCGATCGAGGCGGTCACTGACAGCGGAATACCTTTATATGCAGGCCCGAAAAGCACGTCGAATTCCAAACCGAAAGTATTTTTGATCGCCTGGGCATAATATTCACCGAGTTTGCGGAGCTGTGATCCGGTGCGGTAAAAGCCGGTGTTGACGAAAAACGGGGTCTTACGGCCGCTTTTGGTTACAAAATCGCCGAATTTCAACACCTGGCAATCGATCATAAATTCGATGAACTCCTGCTTGTACTGTTCCATGACAGGGTTCCTTTCAAACCTTGGTTGTTATGATTGTTGAAAAAGTATATTTATCTTAATATAATGTCCGTCAGGGTGAAAAACAAGGTGAAACAAAGTTTTTTGTGGAAAATATCCGGTCGCGGTGTTATATTAAATCGCAAACAAAAGAACAGTGCAGCAGAGGAAATGTATTATGGCCGTGGATTTGCAATTGTTGAAGTCATTTTGCAGCGGAGTTGCGGAAATTACCGGCAAAGAGGGGTTGACGGTATTGCATCGTTTTACGCCGGAAGAAAGAGCGGTTTACACCGGGCATCCGGATTTCGGCCGCAAAATATATGCCACATCCGGAGTCAAACTGGAGTTTCTGACCGATGCAAAAAGTTTTTTACTGGAAGGCTCTTTTGTAACCGGTTCATCCCGGTGTTTTGCCGGAGTGGATATCTCTGTCAATGGTATTTTGACGGAACACTTTTGCTGTGAAAATATTTTCGATGATCCGGAAGTGTCACTGGAAGTGAAACTTGACGGCCGGCTCAATACCGTAAGCATCTGTTTTCCGTGTGTTTCCGGATTGATGCTGAAAGATTTTGCCGTTGAGGATTTTACTGAACTGCAGCCGCCCCGGCGCCGCAAACAGATGATTTGTTACGGGGATTCCATTACTCAAGGATATGATACCCGTTATCCGTCGATGAATTATTCGCACCAGCTGGCCGCCATGCTGGATATGCAGTTGATCAATAAGGCTGTTGCCGGGGAGGTATTCAATCCGGCTCTGACCGCCGCTGCCGCTTCGGGAAAGCCGGATCTGCTGACCATTGCCTATGGTACGAATGACTGGAAACAGCGTACTCCGGCCGAAACGATGGCGGCGGCAGATGAATTTTTTGAAAATCTCTTTTGCCGTTATCCGGAAACTCCGGCTCTGGTGATTCTGCCCATCTGGCGTAAAGATCTCAATGAGACCGCTCCCGGCGGCGATTTTGAAGTATTCCGCAACGGTTTGCGGCGTGTCGCAGAAAAATTTCCGCAGGTAAGGATCATCGACGGCTGGCCGCTGGTTCCGCATATCGCTGAATTTTTTTCCGACGGATTTTTACACCCCAACGATACCGGCTTTGCCGTGATGGGAAAAAATCTGCTGGAAGCCATCCGCAAGATCCGGATATGAGAAAATATCACCCGTTTTCTTCCATGATGTTCCGGATTTCGGCGGCTTGGATTTTACGCACATCGCCGTCTTTGGCCAAAGCGGCGGCGGTACCTGCGGCATAACCGGTCAGGTAACAACCGGGCATGACACGGATGCTGGCTTCCATCGGTTGATCGGTGCTGACGCACCGGCCGGCGGTCAGGCAGTTTTTCAACTTGGCGGGGATCAGTACCCGGTAAGGTACTCCGTAACATTCACCGGCTTTGTAGCGTAAATTGCCGTAAAACTCCCGTTGGAAGCGTTCAAATTCCGCTTTGGTGTCATCCAGCGGATGGATATCCACACCGTAAGCGAATTGACCGATCTCATCGTCGAACCGGGCTTTATTTTTGAAGTCATCGACCGTCAGAATATAATCTCCGGTGATCCTCCGGCATTCACGCACTCCCATCAAGGCGGCGGTGGCGACCAATTCGGCCCGTTGGAAACCGGGGACATAGCGGTTGTAAAAGGTTTGAAATTCGGCGGTGCGTTTGCGGATGTCCAGCCACCCGGCGGTGCGGGAAGCGGTTTTATCCGCCCGCAGATTGTAGATATGGCCGAAATTTCCTCCGGCGATACCTTTGCCGACCGGGAACATACCGGAGTGATGCCAGTCATTCAAGCTGAATATTCCGTCATCGATGGCTTGGAGCAGTTGGCTGAAAAGTTGACTTTTGTCGAATTTATCCCAGTCGATATTGGCCCATGCGGTGCACAATGTCGAAGGCATGACGATACCCCGGGCATTGCCGACGGCAAAATCCGCCCCGGCCCATGCGGCCAGATCGCCGTTGCCGGTGGCATCGATAAAGACTTTGGCATTGACGGCAAAGAGGCTCTCATCGCCGCATTCGGTAAATATGGCACTTTTGATTATGCCGTTTTCACATTCAACGGCGGCCAGACGCACTTCCAGAGCGAAAATACATCCGCAATCCGTGATGATCTCATCGTAGACCCGCTTGAGTTTTTCGGCATCGATGTAACTGAATTCCCGGTCGTATGCCCCGGAGGGAATATCCATTGCCTTGAGTATTTCATTGCAGAATGGGCCGCCCATGACCCGCATCCCGTTGCCCACACCGCAGAATGCCGGAACCAATCCGGCAGTTCCCAGACCGCCGAAACATCCGGTGGCTTCCGCCAGAAAGACCTTTGCTCCGGCTCTGGCGGCGGCGGTTGCGGCGGCCACACCGGCGGCTCCACCGCCGGTGACACAGACATCGACTTCGTGGCGGATGGGGATCTCCCGTTTGAATGTAATCGTCTTACCGCTCATATTCACACCAGAAATTCTTTATATTCATCGACGCATTTTTCGATGCGCTTTTTGGCATCAGCGGTCAATTCGGCAAGGTCGTGAGCCGGGGAAATGGGCGTGGCGATCACGCCGAGACAGGTCAGGGCATATTTCTGACCAAGGCGGGTCGTTTCCAGATTCGGGCCGTAAATGCCGTGGAAAATGTCGATAAAGATCTCCTGAAGCCGTCTGGCTTCGGCAAAGTTGTTTTCATCTGCGGCACGGGCAATAGCGACCATGATTTTGGAACAGAGTGCGCCCATACCGCAGAGAATGCCATCATATCCCAGCATCATTGCTTCGTCACAGCACCACTCCTGACCATTGAGGAGCAAGGCTTTGTAACCATTGACCTGTTTACTGCGGATAAGTTCCCGGCGGAGAAACATATTGGATGACGAATCTTTCAACGCCATCAGATTGGGATGCTCAAGGATCTTTTCCAACTGCCGGATGGAAAAATTCACATTGTTGTTCACCGGACAGTAATAGAAGCAGGAAGGGCGGTCGGCGGCATCGAGAAAAGTCAGGATGCTTTTCAATGGATCAAGGGAACTGGTGCGGCCGCCGGGGGGCATGAAAACGTAACTTGTGAAGTCAAATTGCCGGTAACGCTCCATTTTTTTGAGCGAAACCTGCAGACTGGCGGCGTTGACTCCGACGAGCAATTCGAGTCTGCCGGCATTGATCTTGCTGGCGGTGCGAACCATATCGTATTGGAAATCATCATCGAAACTGCCCCATTCCCCCATGGAACCCAACAGGAAAATACCGTCAAGCTTATGGGCGATATTGCGTTCGATGATATTGGCAAGACCGGTTTTATCCAGTGAACCGTCATCCAGAACCGGGGTGACCGAGGCGGAATATACTCTTTTCATGGCAACTCTCCTTTTATGCTTGCACCTGAAAAATTCTTGTCCGTATGGCATATGAATCGTTTTCACAACTCCAGTAGAGCAAAAGCCACTTATTTTCTCCGAGGTCAGTCATGGATGGCTGACCGAATTTCAGGGCCCGGAATTGTTTTTCGATCCTTTCGCCATTGTTTTGTTTCATGCCGGCGGCATCCCATAGCAGGGTGCTTTCGCCGCAAGTCAACTTGCCGCCGGTCAATTCAAACGGCGCACAGTAGATGCCGGTGTTTTCGCCCTCACGCACGGTGTAAAGCAGATATTTGGTGCCGTTGCAGCTAAAGAGGTTGGCCGCTTGACCCCGGATACCGGAATCAAGTGCTTTGCTCCACGAGCGGCCCTGATCGTCGGAATATACCAGATGATTGGGCAGATGGAGTTTTTGTTCAAAGTCATACGACCACATGACCAGCCAGATGCGTCCGGAGTTTTCCTGCATGGAGCGAACTTCCCACGGAGCAATGGATCGGGAAGCGAAAAAAGTTCCCCGCTCCTCCCAGGTCGCTCCGGCATCCCGGGAAGCCAGACAGATCCCCTGCTGGGCGTGGCCCTGCAATACGAATGGCGGGCCGAATACCAGCACTTCTTTGGCGTTTTTGCACCAGAGGGCAGGGCCGGAAAGTTCCAATGCTGTATCGAAGCGGTGCGGGATAAAGGTCGGCAAACTCCATGTTTTGCCGCCGTCATCACTGAAACTCAAAGTATTGCGTGATTCCGGGAAGCGGCCGTGTTTGATCGCATAATCTGCCAGTCCCAATTCCGGTTCATCCCGGATGAAGCCGAATCCGACGGAGATCAAACGGCCGTTATCCATGACGGCCGGTTTGCAATTTTCAGTGAAGCGGTGGGCAAATCCCAGAACCTGCTGATCGTACATGATGCCGCCATCCTGCCATGACACTCCGTGATCACGGGAAAAGGCGATCCGCATTTCGTGTTTTACCGAGTCGCAGTTTTCCCCGTCATCGTAGAGGATCACCAGCGAGCCATCCGGCAGCAGTGCCGCTCCTGGAAATCTGGAACATGATCCGGGGCGTCCGGTAAATGATGTGTAAGATAATTCGTTGAATTTCATAATAGTTATTGTCTTGATTTTTGTGAAAAATATAACCTGCGGTGTCGGCTTGCGGGTAATCTCGCGCCTTGCTCCTGCGCCGCAACAGTCGGGTACACAATGTTCATTTATCCCCCCTCTGCCTGGATTTTACAAAATTCGGGACATTACCTCATAATAAAAAATCTCAAAAAAAAGTTATGTGCAATATGTTGAACATAAGATAATATACATTTAACAGCACCGAATACAAGCAATTATCGGCAAAAAATATATAAAATTTATCGGCAGCGGCAATCTTGATTTTTGTTCCGATGGTTTTATGTTGAATAACGTAAGGAGAATTCCGGGAATGGTTTCCGGTATCAAAAGCAAGAGGAGAATGGAGCAATGAGAAGTTTCACCACACTGCATTTGCAGTACGCCCACCGGTTCTATAACTTCAAGGGTGAAGCGCAGTATCTGCACGGTCACACCGGCATACTGACTATCGAAGTCGAAGATACCATAAATTGCGGAGTAAATATGGTATTCCCCTGCAATGAAATCAAAAAAACGGCGTGGAATGTGCTGCAGAATTTCGATCATGCGCTGATCTTGCGCGAGGATGATCCGCTGCTGCCGGCGATTTGTCAGGTTTATGAGAAACAGGGTATCCGCAACGGCTGTGCCACCAATACCATGACCGGTCCGGCATTCAAAAATGAATGGGCTACCGCTTATCCGGAGTGCCGTCTGGTGGTCACTAAAGAGACCATGACAGTGGAAGGTATGATTAAAATCGTCTATTCTCTGCTCAAAGATAAACTCAATATTGCCAAACTTACTTTTGTCAGCGGAGATAATTCGGCAAGTGAAGTTTTTCCGGTTTCATGCGGCATGTTTGACCGCTGTCCGTGCTGCGGAATCGCTCTGGATGAAAACGGCATTTGCCCGAAATGCGGCTGCCGCAAACAAAAATAATTGATTAAAGAGTATGTCGCGGTGGAGGGGAAAAGCTCTCTTCACGGTAAAAGAGCTTTTCCCCTCCACCGCACCCCTTTTCGAGAAAAGCGGAAAAATTTTTTTTGCCGTTAAATCATGTAGGTAATGTTCCGAATTTTGTAAAATCCAGGCAGTGGGGGGATAGATGAACATTGTGTACCCGACTGTTGCGGCGCAGGAGCAAGGCGCGAGATTACCCGCAAGCCGACACCGCCTTGTCACGGCGTAGTGTAAACGAAGCCGGAAGGTTATATTTTTCACAAAAATCAAGACAATAACAATCATTAATTTTTCACATCCTTTCCCGCGCAAGCGGACACTGTCACTGCCGGCCGCCGGTCGCAAAAAGTAATAAATTAAATCATCTTCCAGCCTCTTTCCGCTTGCAAAACAGTGAAAAGAGGTTACTTTATACTGTGATATCCGCAAAAGATGTTTTTTTATAACAGAGGATTTTTTTATCATGTTGGAAAACGCCGTTATCAAACCGATCACCGGAACTTTTGTCAATATGCTTATTTCAGATACCGGTATCGTCAATGCCGGGTTGAAAGAGTGGGAACAGGATTTTCAAATGATGCGGGCCATGGGGATCGATCAACTTTTCATCATCCGCACTGAAGTTGAACAAAACGGTGTCCGTCTTTCTGCCGAAGATCCGCGTTCAACCACCTGGAAAGAGGATAAGTGCCTGTTGGACATGGTTTTCCGTCTTGGTGACAAATACGGTATGACGGTTTATCTCGGCGGGCCGGTGAATATTACCAATCTGCATACCGGTGACTGGCTCAAAGAGGTGGATGATACCAAACGCTATTATGACCGGACGGTGGCCAAATATGCACACCATAAGTGTTTCAAAGGGTTGTATGTGTCGCTGGAAGCTCTGCCGTGGCACTTCAACTT
>JAFVZS010000085.1 GCA_017508015.1 Lentisphaeria bacterium | reverse complement strand
ATGGGTCAGTTCCAACCGGCTTGTCCGGGCGCAGCTTTATGCGAAGAGTGATGGATGGATTGCGAAAGGCTGGTCGGGTTTTGCGATGAGTACGCAACAGGAGTGTACTGTGTACTCGACTGTTGCGGCGCAGGAGCAAGGCGCGAGATTACCCGCAAGCCTACAGCGCAGGTTATATTTCTCACAAAAATCAAGACATGAACAAAAAATAAAACCTCCCGTTTTTATCCGGCTTCCCGGAGAAACGGAAGGTTTGGCACTCAGGCAGCAACACATGTCAGATGAATGGAACTTTTACGATCTGCGGCAGTCTGGCAAACGAATCAATATCGAGCGTGGAAAATTCACCCTTTTGGAAATAGTGCCATGCGATACCGCCAACCATTGCCGCATTGTCAGTGCAATATTTGGGCGGGGCGATCCGCAGGGCGACCTTTTTCGGGAGACGTTCAGCCATCATGCGCCGCAATTCAGCATTACAGGCCACTCCGCCGGCCACAACCACCGTGCGCACCGGATAATTTTTCAGCACGGTCAACGTTTTGCGTACCAGCACATCGACTACTGCCCGCTGAAAACCGGCGGCAGTGTCATGCAGCCATTTTTCATCACAGCATCCGGCGGCTTCTGCTTTGCGGACATGATAGAGCAATGCAGTCTTGATGCCGCTGAAACTGAAATTGTAGAGATTTTCCGGAGCGAGGGCTCTTCCGGCTCCGCCGGTCAGCGGCCGGGGAAAGTCGAATCTTTCCGGATCGCCGGATTCCGCAGTCTTCTGCATGATCGGGCCGCCCGGATATCCCAGTCCCAGCAGTTTTGCTCCCTTGTCAAGAGCTTCGCCGGCGGCATCATCAATGGTGCACCCGAGTTGTCTTGCTGAACCATCCTCATCAATGAGCAGCAGCGATGTGTGGCCGCCGGAAACGACCAGTGCCAGCAGCGGATAGGTCTCTTTTTGCTGTAAAATACTCAGGTCACTATCCAGAAAAGCTCCGTAAATATGTGCAAGAAAATGGTTTACGCCGATCAGGGGCAAATTGCGGCTCTGGGCGAGACCTTTGGCAAAATTCATGCCGACCAGCAGAGCCGGGATCAATCCGGGGCCCTGGGTGACAGCCACGGCACTGATGTCATCCAGTGTCACTCCGGCTTCACGCAGGGCACTTTCAGTTACCGGCATCACGGCTTTCAGATGTTCTCTGGCGGCCAGTTCCGGTACTACTCCGCCGTGGAGAGCGTGTTTGGCGATTTGCGATGCCACTACACTGGATAAGACTTTTGAACCGGATTGCACTACTGCGGCGGCAGTTTCGTCACAACTGCTTTCCAAGCTTAAAATAAGGCTCATTATGTTTTATGCTCCAGAATAAGATGATTGTTATCAAGGTAATTTCAAAAGTAATTCAAAAATTTTTGAGGACTTTTGAAATTGCCTCTATCGTCCCGAAATTTGTGAAAATCCTGCCGGAAGGTTTTATTTTTCACCTGAATCAAGACAATGTCTTTATTATAATATATCATCAATTTCTTCTGAATACCAATGCAGACTTGAAAAAGTTGGCATTTGGCAATATATTATAATTGTGCCGGAAGTGTTGAGACAATTGCAAATCCGGTAAACTCCGGCGATTGCCGTGAGGTGCGGAAAACTGTTCAACCCCTGTATACTTGAAGAGAAAAAATATGCCACGGTTTGATTTCGATGTCGTGCGGGAAAAAAAACGCAACCATTTTGACCGCAGCTAAGCGATCCGTCTGATTTTTCTTTTTTGTGTGATCGCAGCGATCACCGCGCTGGTGATCTATGCGATCATTCCCGAAAGTGAAATGGAAACGGCAGCTGCCGGTCAGACAACTCAGGAAACTGCTGAAACGGCAGCTTCTCCGGAATCTGCCAAACCGGAAAAAACGGGTTCTGACGGTGAGCGGCAGAGCGGAAGTGCCGTTGCGGATATCAGCAGCAGTGCTTCAACAGCACTTTCCGGCAAGGCAAGTGCTGCAGAAACCGCCGCTTCTCCGGCCGCAGCGGCTGCCGCAGAACCGAGGGAAAAAAGTGCCAAATACAATCCGTCGGATGACGAATTGTATTCCCACACCCGGCAATTGCGCCGTCAACTTGCCGACGGCAGTTGGAAAAATGCTCCGTTTGCGGTCAGTTATACAGTTCGCAGCGGAGACCGGGTGATCAATCTGGCTAAAACTTATCATACCACCGGCATCTTCATCCGTCAGGCTAACGCTCTGGATGACAACGCCACCATCCGTATCAATCAGAAGCTCTTTTTCATCAACGCTCCCGGCGGCTGGAGCATTACGGTTTCCCGCAGTAAGCAAAACTTGCAGATCGACCGTATCGTAGATGGTCAGGCTGTGGCATTTGCAGCATTGCGCTGTAACTTTACCAGCAGAAAGTTCCCCGCTGAATTGGTCGTCTGTCAACGCATTGCCAAACCGGTCTACAAAGATGATCAGGGCCGGATATTCAAAAACGGTACTCCCGGAAATCCTTATGGCGATTATCGCATTACCATGGCTTCTCCGGGGGCACCGAATAATCCGATACTGCATTTTTCCATTCACGATGCCGGTGACAATGAAGCATTGACCGCAGTTTCATCTGACGGCTCAATAACCATGTCGCCGGATGATATTCAATTGCTCTACACTCTGATTCCGGAGGGGACCCCCATCCGGTTCACCGAGTAAAATCCCAAACCAAAGGTTCTTAAATGTTTGAAACAACGCTTGACTTTGAAGCTCCCATGACGGAACTCCGGAAAAAAATCGAGGAATTGCAGAAGTTTTCGATCTCCAGCGGTATTGATGTGAGTTCTGAAATCGCGGCACTCAAGACCAAATTGGATGAGACGGCGGCGGATATTTATTCCAATCTGACTCCGTGGCAGAAAGTTCAGATTTCCCGTCATCCGGCCCGGCCGTACACACTGGATTACATTGCCAGACTTTGTCCGGATTTCATGGAGCTTTCCGGAGATCGCCGTTTCAGCGATGATAAAGCCATCGTCGGCGGCCCGGCGACGTTCCGCGGCCGCAAGATCATGGTCATCGGTACGCAAAAGGGGCGGGATATGAAAGAAAATGTCAGCCGCAATTTCGGTTGGCCGCAACCGGAAGGGTACCGTAAAGCTTTGCGTCTGATGCGGTTGGCTAATCAGGCACAAATCCCGATCGTGACATTTATTGATACTCCTGGCGCCTATCCGGGGGTCGGCAGTGAGGAGCGGCATATCGCTGAAGCTATCGCGGTGAATCTGCGGGAAATGTTCAATCTGACCGTGCCGGTGATCTGTGTGATTGTCGGCGAGGGCGGTTCCGGCGGAGCTATCGGTCTTGGCGTTGGCAACCGGATATTGATTATGGAAAATGCTTACTATTCTGTAATCACTCCGGAAGGGTGTGCCGCAATTTTGTGGAAAGACCGCAAATATGCCGCCAAAGCTGCTGATGCATTGCAGTTGACTGCGGCCAAACTCAAAGAATTGGGGATCGCGGATGCCATTATTCCCGAACCGGTCGGCGGAGCCCACCGGGATCACGATAAAGCTGCTGAAATGCTCGGCAATGAATTGGCCGGACAGCTTGATGAACTTTGTAAGCAAAGCGGTGAAGAACTCAAAGCCGGGCGTTATGAAAAATTCCGGGCTTTCGGATGTTTTGAAGATGTGTCAAGTGCCGGAGTCGAGTCGTGAAAGAGTTGTTGACTGTCCGCAAAGCCGTTACCCGGGATGTGGAAAGTATTTTTTGTCTGCTGGAGTTGTATGCGCATTCCGGAATTGTGCTTTCCCGTTCCCGTGAGGATATCAGTTTTTTTATATCCAACTTTACCGTTGCTGAATATGAGGGAAAAGTGTGCGGCTGTGCGGCGGTGAGAGATTTCGGCAACGATTTGCTGGAAGTGCGTTCGCTGGTGGTCATGCCCGGTTTGCAGGGCAAGGGTATCGGCAGGGCGATGCTCCGTGTCATCATCAGCAATCTCAATGCGGACCGTAACGGCTGGCGGTTGTTTGCCCTGACATTGCGGCCGGATTTTTTCCGTTCTCTGGGGTTTCGGGAGGTTCCGAAATCGCTTTTTCCGGAAAAGATCTGGAGTGATTGTTCCAAATGTGCCAAACGCAGTTGCTGTGATGAGATCGCAGTATTGCTTGAATCCGGCGGCAACTGATCATGGCTCTGGAAATCGAAAGAAAGTTTCTGGTCAGGCATGATTCCTGGCGCAAGGATGCGGTATCTTCCGCAAAAATTGTGCAGGGATATCTGACCGCTTCAGGGACAACGGTGCGTATCCGAATCCGCAACGGTGAAGGTTTTCTGACCATCAAAGGTAAGTCTTCCGGTATTTCCCGCAGTGAGTTTGAATATCCGGTACCGGCTGCTGATGCCGGAGAAATGCTTGATACTCTGGCTCTTGACCCGCCGGTGGAAAAGACCCGTTATCTGGTTCCGGCCGGAGATGGCTTGTGGTGGGAAGTCGATGAATATCACGGGGCGAATGCTCCGCTTTTTACCGCTGAAATCGAATTGCCGGAAGAAGATACTCCATTTGATATTCCGGAATGGCTTGGAGAAGATATTTCCGGAGACAGCCGCTATACCAACCGGGCGTTGAGCCGGAAACCTTATTCATTGTGGTGCGGGGAAAAAGTATGAATCAGCAGACGTCTCTTTTCGGCGATGTATTGCCCCGGCCGCTGGCTGACCGGATGCGTCCGGTTTCGCTCAGCGGTATCGTCGGTCAGGATGAGCTGCTCGGTGAAGGAGCTCCCCTGCGCCGCATGATCGATTCCGGCAAGTTATCCAGTTTCATTCTCTGGGGGCCGCCCGGATGCGGTAAAACCACACTGGCAAGAATCCTGGCAACGGCAACTGATATGCGGTTCGTGGCGTTGTCAGCGGTATTTTCCGGAGTTGCCGACTTGCGAAAGGCTTTTGAAGAAGCAGAAAAATACCGGGCTTACGGAGAAGCGACCTTGCTTTTTATCGATGAGATCCACCGTTTTAACCGTGCCCAGCAGGATGGTTTTTTGCCTTATGTGGAAAATGGTACAGTAACACTGGTCGGAGCAACCACTGAAAATCCGTCTTTTGAATTGAACAGTGCGTTGTTGAGCCGTTGCAAGGTCTTTGTTCTTAAGCCATTGTCCGGGGATGCTCTGGATTTGCTCATCACCCGGGCCGAGGAGCTGCAGCACCGGGCTTTGCCGGTGGATGACGAGGCCAGAAAACTGCTGATCGAATTAGCTGACGGTGACGGACGTTACTTCATAAACCTTTTGGAAACCGTTTATGATCTTACCGGCATGAATGAAACGCTGGATTGTGAAGCGTTGCTCAAAGTGGTTCAAAAACGTGCTCCGATCTACGACAAGGACCGGGAAGGGCATTACAATTTGATCAGCGCATTGCACAAGTCGCTCCGCGGATCAGATACCGATGCCGCACTGTATTGGGCCGCAAGAATGATCGAAGGCGGTGAAGATCCCAAATATCTGCTGCGCCGTTTGACCAGATTTGCTTCTGAGGATGTGGGATTGGCCGATCCGCAGGCCTTGCAGCTTGCTCTTGCCGCCTGGGAAAGTTTTGAAAGGCTCGGTTCTCCGGAAGGAGAATTGGCTATCGCTGAATTGATCGTTTATCTGGGAACAGCTCCCAAATCCAACTCTCTGGAAACGGCATGGATCGCTGCCAGAAAGTGTGCTAAAGAATTTTCATCGCTCACTCCTCCTGCACACATTCTCAATGCTCCGACATCAATGATGAAAGAGCTCGGTTACGGCAAAGGCTATGTTTACGATCACGATACCCCGGAAGGATTTTCCGGCCAGGATTATTTCCCGGAAGCGATGGGGCGCAGAAATTTTTATCATCCGGTAGAGCGGGGATTTGAAAGGGAGATCCGCCGCCGTTTGGAATACTGGAATGCTCTGCGGATCAAAAAAAATCAATCCTGATTTGCCTTATTATCACTGAATTGCCTCTTACCGATCAGCCGAAACGGTTCCTCTTTGTCACAGGTGCGAGTATCAATAAACGCTCTGTTGGCCTTTTGCAGCGTAAACAATACAATTAAAAACTACCTTACTCGCAGTTATGAGTACGGCGTAAGCCGCACGGAATGACGTAGAGCGAGGCCTCCGGAAAATCGACTGAAACCGCCGAGTGCGAAGCACGAGCGGCGAGGCCGCTCTCCTGCGGCCGCCTTGTCTCGGCGTAGTATAACGAAGCCGGAAGGGAGATTTTTTGGAGAAAAGGCCGCCGGGTGGAGCGGGCAAGTGGGAATTTGTGGGAGTTTGTGGGAGTTTTTGAGAGGTAAAGCCGTGGGTATTTGTGATTCTCACAATCTCTCATAATCTCCCAAAACTTCCCAAAATCTCTCAT
>JAFVZS010000084.1 GCA_017508015.1 Lentisphaeria bacterium | reverse complement strand
TTTTCAAAAAGCGTCGATCAAGCCGCGACAACGGAGCGGCGCGACACACCGCTTTTCTTTTGCCTGCTTTTCTTTTCCCGTGAAAAGAAAAGCAGGTCATGGGCAGAAGCGGACACCGCGTCCCCATGCTCCTTCGCCGAATTTTGCGACAATTCCGGCCGGAGCGAAAGAACCGTCGGCGGTTGCGGAGCCGAGCCAGTCACTGCCGGTGGCATAGATCTGATTTCCGGCATGGATTTCGGCCAACACGCCGCAGGGCAGGATTCCGCCGTCGGCGGCATGTATCTCAACGGTATTTTCGCCATTGACGACAAACGGGGAGAGATCGATCCGCTGCATGAAAGTAAAGTCGGAAACTTCACCGGCTTTTTTGCCGTTGCAGTAAATTTCAGCCCGGTCATCGGCGGAAATATGGATACGCACCGCAGTTTTGCCGTTCACGGTAAAAGTTTTGCGCAGTACGGCGGTACTGCCTCTGACGCCGATACCGGAAGCGTTCCAGATCCACACGCCTTTACCGTCATAGATACGGCCGTTGACCCGCAGGCGGACATCTTCCGTAAAGGGGTTATTCAAAGAGGGATCGTTGGCGGCGGACATTGCGGCGGCCGGGAGAGTACCCTGATAGTAGATATGTACGGCGAATGGTTCAAACGAGTCGCTGAAGTTTCCGTTGTTGGCGGTAAGCTTTCTTCCGGTGGTCCATTCGGTAATGCTGCCGGCGAATCCGGTATTGCGGAAAGAACCGGTACGTTTCTGTTCGAAAGGATTGGCGGAAATGATCACGGTATATCCGTCACCGGTATAGGTTCGGTATTCGATGCCATCGGCAGTTTCCTGACGGCGTGAAGCGTTGCCGATAAGAATGGGGTAGAGGCGGCGCAATTCATCGAATTGGGCATACATCACATCGTAGAATTCCGGTACGAGGATGTAACCGGTTCCCCACCAGCCGAGCATAGCGGACTCATTGATCAGACAGTCATAGGTCATGAAGCGGTTTTCATGAGCGGTCGGATAAACGGAGCGTTCGCTCTCTTTTTTATCGCCCATGGCGCGCCATGAGAAACCTTGCAGGGCCATAGCGATCGGCTTGGTATCACCGGCGATCTCAGCTTTACGCAGGGCGTATTTACCGACACAGGCGATGGTTTTATCTTCCAGGTGGCTGTGACCGGATGAAGCGGGGATGGGATAGATATCCACGCCGTAGATATCGCAAACTCTGGCGAATGGGATCTGATCGGCATAAGTTCCGCGCGGAGCGGCATTGATCCAGACGGGCCGGTAGGGGTCGATGCGCTGCATTTCTTTGTAACAGCGGTCGAGCACGGCCAGCGGATAGCCGACCCAGAAGGGCTCATCCTGCAAAAAGTAGCAGAGCAGAGCCGGGTGAGCGAGGACTTCCGGGGTGAGGACGGATTCCACGCCGTGCAGCCAGGTGCGGTAAGCGCCGTCGCTGGCATCGGCGGGAGTTCCGGTATTGAAACAGACTTTCATACCGTAACGGTGGGCATGGTCGAGATACTCTTTGAATTTGACCGGATCGGCGAAACGGACTTTGAGGAAGTTCACGCCGCGTTTGGCGGCGAATTCCATAACGCCGGGGTTATGGGAGTTGGGCAGAGCCCATGGGCCGACGGCGAGGTATGGCTGACCGTTGACATAGAGCAGACGTCCGGGGCCGACGGTAACTTCAGTCGGGGCGGGCGGCATGACGGTGATTTCGCTTTTGACGGCAGTTTTTTTGCCGTCGGCGGCGGTCAATTCAGCGGCGACCTCATAGGAACCGGTTTTCAAACCGGCGGTTTTGATGGTGAAGCGGAAAACGCTGCCGTCTTTGACGGCATTGACTGTTTCGCCATTGAAAGTGACCCGGGCGGAAACGGCGTTGAATGGATTGGTAAGATATCCGTCGACCGTTGCCGGATGAAGTTTGCTGTAAATTTTGTTGCGCTGCAAATAGAAGATAAGTTCCGGCACGATCGCGGCTTCGGGTGGAGCTTCACGCAGCTGTAATTCCCGGAGGATGAGTTTATCCACGCCGCAGGGATGGATCTCCAGAATGGCGGTCGGGGTCTGAGCGGTGAAAGTGTAGCTTTTGTTCTGCAAAAGTCTGCCGGTATCCTCATGGGCGATCTGGATGATCTTGCCGTTGGTGAAGCGCACTTTGGTATCGTAGAAGTAGAATCCGGAATCGCTGTCGCTCTTTCCCTCACCTCTGGAAGAGTGGGTGAGGATATATTTTTTGCCGGGGATAAGTTCGACCATCCACCGGGTGGCGGCGACACCTCTGGGAATGGTCAGCTGACCACCGGCAAAAGTGACACCTTTGCCCTGCCAGCTGCCGCCGAAAATCGGCTGTTGCGGCACGACGATCGGGGGATTGGGGGCATCGAGCAACTCCATTTTGATATCGCTGACGGTCACTTCGGCATCACCCATGATATTGAAAACCAGCAGACCGCCGATGACGGTATTGCCGTTGGTGAAGTCAAAAGAGACGGTCTGTTCGCCGCCGGTGAGCGTAAGCCACTGGGCGTGGAAGGCCTTGGTGGAGCGTTGTCCGGAAGCGACGAATTGACTTTCGACATAGCAGCGGAAACGGCTGTTGGCTTTGGCGGAAACTTTACAGCTCATCCGGTAAGTTGCACCGGGGAGGATGCGTTTCTGCAGATCCTGAATGAGGTAGGCATTTTTGCCCTCTGCGGAACGCATGGTGACTTTGCCGGTGGCAAAGGTAAATTGATCAGCGGTACCGCGGGTGGCCCAATCGACCGGTTTGCCGTTACGGGCGATTTGTGCGAAGTCGGCATTGGCGACCAGCGGACGGATATAGGGAGTGACTTTCACATCCCGGAAAGTCACTTCACTGCCCTTGGGGGCCTGAAACACGATATAGGGCCGCTGGGCATCATCCGGTAGGGTGAAAATGATGCGCACCGGGGTATTTTCAGCGGGCGTATTACGCAACCCGCCGCCGGTGGAACGCAGATGTTTTTTGCCGTCCCGGAAATATGACCACTCGGCATAGGCCCGGTACTGTCCGCGGCCGCTGACGGTGAAAGAGAATTCATACTCTTTACCGCGTTCAATATTTTCGGGCAGATACTGGATGAGCCAGATGACCTCATCAGCTTTACCCATGGTTATTGCGCCGTCTGCCGGACGGAAACCGTCGGCTTTACCGCGCACCTGCCAGTAGTGGGGCAGACCGGCACTGGTCCGGCTGGAAAAATCGGCATTTTTTACCAGATTTTCCGCCGCAACGGTAAAAGCGGCGGAAAGAACTGTCAACAAAACGAGAAACTTACGCATAAAAAATTACCTGCACTCAATAAAAATATCATGAGACCAAAACACATTATCTTCACTTGCGGTGGGAAGCGGATTCTGCCGCGATTCAGTGTGTCCATCCATAAAGACCATGTTGGCACCGCCGCCGGTGGCGGTCAAGCGCTGATCACTCTGAATTGTTGCACCGACAGAACTTACCGGATGACGGAAAGCAATTCTTCTGTAATCCTCATTGATAGTAAGAGTAAACGAATCACCATTTCCGGCATTCCATTCTTCATTGGCATCCACGGCGAACCATCTGGCAGAAGCATTGGTAACTTTGGATTCATTCAAAGGAATCTGTCCGGTTTTGAGACCTTCATCTTTCCCGTTACCGTCATATCTGCGAACTAAATTGTTGTTGGCAGCATAAGCCAGACCGCCGACACCGCACGATTTGGCCAAAGTTCCATGATTTGCCATTCCCTGCCAAACCTGAGACGGACAGATGAGGGTAGGCACATTGACTGTTTTGTCATAACAAGGGTAACCATTTTCATAGGCTACCGGAGCGGGACCGCCGATATAGGGGATTATTCTGGCACTCCATGAATCGCCCCACGCAGTTCCGGACGGCAAATATCCAGTGTCACCGATATACATGGAAACACCATTGCCGATTTGTTTCAAATTGTTGATACAACTGGCGGTACGGCCGCGTTCACGGGCGGAGTTGAGGGCGGGGAGCAGGATCGCCGCCAGAATGGCGATGATGGCGATGACTACGAGAAGTTCAATAAGAGTAAAGCAGGTATGCTTTACTCCACCATGGTGGAGTCGTTTCATTTTTTTTCTCCTTTGTTTTGGGTTGTATTTACGGCTCATGCCGAAATCAAAATTGGAAACTGTATTAATTTACACCACATTTTACACTATTTAAAGGGTATTATCGTCTCATTTAGCGTAATTTCGGCTCTTTTTTTGCGGTATTCCCTGAAATAATTATACACAAAATTAAAAAAAATGCAACTGTAAAAGGAAATTTTTTGCATTTTTTTGCCGCATATCACCCGGAAAAAGCCGCAAAAATGAGAGATTTTGGGAAGTTTTGGGAGATTATGAGAGGTTTTGGGAAGTTTTGGGAGATTATGAGAGTCATAAACCCCCACGGCCTTACCTCTCAAAAATTCCCACAATTTCCCACAAATTCCCACTTGTCAGCTCCACACAAAAAAGGGCTGCCCCCCAGCATGCAAGCGGATGGTCAGCCCCGTATTTTTCAGCAAATTGACAGATCAGATGCTTTCGTCTTTATCAGGCATAAAATAGTCTCCGGTTTTAAAGTACTTGCTCACATTACTTGCATCTTCCAGAGCTGAGACATGCCCATCGGCCCACAAAATATTGGCTGAACCACCGACACGACCAATAACATCAGATGCGTTGTGCGGATGAACAAGCCAATTCCATCGGGTAGAACCGGTTACCAGCAAAGTGTGATAACCGCGATAAGATTCAGCAGATTCAGTCCAGTAGCCACCGGTTTCCACAGTCAGCAGTTTACCGGAAGGGCTCTTGATATTTCCAGCCTTGGGAATACTCCGCAAAGCACCGTTGGCCCATCCACCAAAATAACCATTGTAACCATAGCCAAAGTAACTGAATGTGGTCATATCTTCAGAGGTGTCTGCTTTGGTTCTGGTAAAAAATTCAGTGCTGCTGACATGGGTATAAACTCCGGCCATTGTCGGGCAGATACCGACTTCCGGGGTGAAAAGATTCATCTTATAAAAAGTTGCGGCCCATGACTTGGCTTCCCAGTTACTGCCGCCGGATGCCTTATCACTCGAAGGCGGATACCAGCCGTCAAATGCATCGTGATACATGGCAAATGCGCCGCCGATCTGTTTCTGGTTGTTGATACAGCTGGCACTGCGGCCGCGTTCACGGGCGGAATTGAGTGCCGGGAGCAGAATTGCCGCCAGAATGGCGATGATGGCGATCACCACCAGCAATTCGATCAGAGTGAATTTTTGGGAAGCGGTAGAAAACTTTTTCATTTTTTCCTCCATTGGTTAAGGTTATTGCAATTTGGAAACTCTGATTGACGTTACAGTATAATCACATCCGGTACAGCCGATGATCCATTTGCTCACCCCGGCAGGGAAGTGCAGCGGATTATCACCCTTGACCACCAGACCGTTGAAATCGACCAACTGCTGTTGGCCGTCAAGCACCACTTTGATCATGTTGTATTTGCGGCTCTCAAAGGACATGCCCCAGGTGCTGAGCTGCCGCGCACTTCCGGCAGTGAAAAATACTCTGCCGTTGTAGGTGTTGAAACTCAATTTGAAGTTGTTGCCCGATGAGAGAATATTGTGCAGGTCAGGCTGGATCTTCTCTTCCGGATAGCGGTTGAGCACCACTCCGATCTCCACGGCGATCTTACCGGAAATATTCTCAAAAGTCAACTCCTGCGGAGCAGTGATCCGCAACCCCGCCGGTGTCTGCATGGCGGCCAGACTCTGCAAGGCCGCAGGCAGTTTCTCACCTTTGCGCCACGCCAGCAGCACTTCACTGCCCGCTGCCGGAGCCGTCACCGGGAACTCCTGATCCTGACCGTAACGCGGCACTCTCGCCGTGTCAGCCACCACCGGTGAAGCCGTGGAAGTGCCGGTCAGCACATTCACTTTGACACCCGGCACTTCCGGAGTGATGACCGCCGGATAAGCCGGAATAACCGTCTTTACCCCGTCGATCTCAATGGCCACCGGATCGAGAGTCAGAGGCGCATAAAGTTCGATGATCTCACCTTTTTTCAGAATGACCAGCAGAACCGGTTCAGCGAATTTGTTTCCGGCGAATTCCGTGAAGTATCCGGCGATGCGGTTGTGATCTTTGGAAACAAAGAGGAAACCTTCCGGAGCGATGACGGTACTGTATTCACCGGCTTGCATGGCCAGCGGTTTATCCGAGAAGTTGGCAATATTCAGATTGCCGCCGTAAACCGCCGTGATCATCCCGTCTTTATCGGTGTAACTATCCAGCGGCTGACCATAATTGAGACTGTGGATCTCTCCGGCGATCAGAGCCGTGGTACGCATCCAGCGGCGTTTTTCCCGGGTCATTTCAAAATCATTGAGGAATCCGGCTTTAAGACCGATACCGTGGGTCAGACTGTAAGCGATGCCTCTCGGCCCGGCCGGAGCGGCCAGATAACCGGTATTGGAAGTGTAAAAACGGATATACTCATGCATCAAAGTCAGACACACTTCCGGTGCGGAACGCACCACCGTACCTTTGGGTTCCAGATTGCCCGGCAGCGGCCGCAGCCAGCCGCCGACACCGCAAATACCGACCTGATAAGGCATGATCCAAAATGCACCGTGTTCGCTCATCAGCGGAATTCTCGTGCCGTGTAATTTGTGGATATTGAAAAGTTGGGTGTAGAAAGCATCCGGTGCCGGAGCATCCGGGTGGAAGTCAAAGGCGTTATGATCCGGCAACTGGGCCCCGATCACATTGGTAAAGTAAGCATTCGTACCCATGGATATCCACCGCTGATAGATCTCCTCCAGATGGGCCAGCACATCTCTGCTGGAGGGGGAAACCATATATCCCGGCTGGGCCCACATCGCAGTACGGGGTTTGCCGTCGATACGCACGATGGCACTTCTTTCCAGATCGTATCTTTCGGCATAGTCTGAACCTACGCCCCAGTAGTAGAAACTGTTGCGGGGCATGAAAAGATTGCCCGAATCAACGATCTGCCGGATGAGAGCGGCGAATTCATCCATCGTACCGACTCTGGCGATCGGCGGGAAGTAGTTGGGGAAAGCATCCCAGTTGCTCCGGATACCTTTGCAGGCGTGCATATAAATCGGCGGATGCACGATGAAAGTTCCCGGAGCGGTGGCTACCAGAGCGGAAGCACTACGGATCGTCGCCCAGGTCGGAGCCAGATAGGCTCTGGAAAATTTGTCGAATTGATCTTTGGTCAATTTTTCAGCAAGAGTTTTCATGCCGCGGGGGAAATTGAGCTGACGGTAGTTATCCGCCCAGCTTTTGATATCGGCAAAGTGTCTGACAGATAAACCGATGGAAGTGCGGCTCTCACCTTTACGGATGAATATGAGGGTCGTACCCAAAAAGGAAAGAGTGTTGTTTTCGCCGCCGGTGACCGTTCCCCAGCCGGGCAGATAGAGTGTTTCGATATCCTGATAGCGGTCAACCGCCAGAAAACCGCTGCCCTCACGCACCAGAAAACCATCCCACGCATAGTTCATCGCCCATTTGTAGGAGATCACTTTGGAAAATTCAATACCGATATGCGGCGGAAATGGCGTGATGACATTTTCGCCCTCACCCAACTGGAATGAAAAGGGCAATACGGTAAATTCATAAATCGGAGTATCACCGGTGTTGGTGATTTTGGCGAAACTTTTCACTCCGGTTGCCGTAGCCATGATGGTCAATTCCACTTCAGCGGCCGGATGTTTAAAAAACAAAACCGCTGAATCCGCAGTTTTATACTCGATTTTCAGCAATTCGCAATCGTTACTGGTGATTTCCTGACCGCTCATTACCAGATTGGTTCCCCAGAAGTGGCCGGTACCGTTGAGCGGTTTATCGTTATCTCGCCGGGCCGTTTCATCATACAAACGGAAAGCGAAAAGCGGATTTCCGGCAGTGGAGAAAATCTTGTCACTGCCGGGAACTTTGAAAGTCAATTGTTTGGATGCTTCATCAATGGTCACTCTCGTCGCTCCGGAGCGGATCCCCGGAGTGACCGGGGCGGTGGCTTCTTTGGCTTCGGTATCGCTCAATACGCCATTGTAGAGCATGATATCATCCATCAGCATATAGCCGCCATTGTAAGTTCTCAAGTACTTGCCGATCTCAAGTTGGTTAAAGGGCTGGGTAAATTTGAAACCCCGGACTGAACTGCGGCGAACCAACTGACCATTCTGATAAATGTAGATATATTCGGCATCCCAGCAGACGGCGATATTGTACCAGGTGTCTTTCTGCCAGTTGGACATGTCAAATCCGGCATCGGCTCTCTTGCCGTCTTTGCCCATCAAAGTCACAATGAATGTGCCATCGGAGTTGTGCAAGCGGTAGATACTCAGAGATTCACCGGCTTCATTGGTCAGGTGGATGAAGTTGCGGAAATCCTTTTCCGCCCCCGTCCAGCCTTCCGGTTTCACCCGGAATGTGACCGTTCCGGCACTCTGCCCGAATGCGACCGGCAGATTCACCGCCGCCGACAG
>JAFVZS010000083.1 GCA_017508015.1 Lentisphaeria bacterium | reverse complement strand
CTGGTAAGCACAGTTATCTCATCATTGCATTTTTTTACCCGCAAATCTGCATTGAAACATAATTCAAGTACCCCGCTTTTCTTGAAAAGAGGAGTGGGGTTTGGGGAGAGGGGAAAAACCTCTTTTCCCGTGAAAAGAAGTTTTTCCCCTCTTCCCAAGAGCGCATTCACTTTAATAGAATTGCTGGTGGTCATTGCGATCATTGCCATATTGGCGGCGATATTGTTACCGGCGTTGAATCAGGCGCGTGAACGGGGGCGGATGGCGGGTTGTCAGAGCAATATACGGCAGTTGGGTATGGCGAATCTGCTTTATGCAGAAAGTAACGATGGCTACTTTATTTTTGATGCTGACTGGGGGGAGCGCAAGATTTACTGGTGCGGTAAATTCAGTGCATCCGGATATGGAGATGTTGAAGCGGTCGGCGGTTTGAATGAGTATATGGGCAACGATGAAAATATCCGCAGTTGTCCCTCTTTTGTTTCTTTGCGGGAAGGCGGCAACAACGGTACGGGCGGTTACGGTTATTCATCGTGTATCGGGCAATGGAACAAGCAGGATTGGAGCGGGATGAATCATCCGGCAAAAACGTCGCAGTTTGATCGTCCGGCGCAGACACTGATGTTTGCGGATAATGCTCATTATGTCAATGGGCAGTTGCAGGAAAATATTTCGATCGAACCGCCGACGTGGAGTTGGTTCTCCGGGGAAACCGGTGGCGGAATGCCGGAATCGCTGATGCATTTCCGGCACAACAGCAAGCTCAATGTTGCCTGGGCGGATGGGCATGTTTCCACAGAAGGGCCGGTTACGCTTGAATCCGGCGGGAAAGATTCCGGTTTCGGCTGGTTCGGCGGTGACGACCAGCAGTCGGTTATGGAGTATTTCTGGGTGAACAGGGACAGGATCAGTGAATAAAATTAAATTTTTATGGTTGTTTTTATTTTTTCCGTGGTGGTTGACCGCGGCGGAAAAGGTGGTATCTTTGAGTCCGGCATTGACTCAGTTGGTGATGCTGTTGGATGGGGCCGGTCAGTTGTGCGGCCGCAGCAGTGCGTGCTATTTCCCGGAAGTGGAGCATTTGCCGGTGGTCGGCGATTTGGGGCGGCCGTTTCCGGAAGCGGTATTGCAGAGCGGGGCAGAAGTTGTGATCTGTGATGTGAGCCATCCGGAAGCAAATTGGCAAATTTTGCAGCGTTGCGGTGTCCGGGTGGAGTTGTTTTCAACTGATAAGATCGGGAAACTGCCGGAGAATTTGCAGCGGCTGGGAGAATTGCTCGGGCGGGAACGGACGGCGGAACAACTGGCAGGTGATCTGGTACGGAAAATTGCCCGGTTGCGTATTGAGCCGCCGGCAAAAAAGTTCCGGGCAGTGGTGCTTTTCAGTACAGATCCGGCAATAAGCTGCGGGCAGAATGTTTTTATTTCGGATGTGCTGCAACTGGCCGGAGTGGAAAATATTGCCGCCGGAGTCGGAAGCGGATATTTCATGTTAAGTGCGGAATTTATCTACCGGGAAGATCCGGATTGGGTATTGACCATCGGTATTCCGGAAAATGCCGTGGAGCAGATGTTGGAGAGCGGTCTGCTGCGGATGCTGCCGGCAGTAAAAAAACGCCGGATCATAACACTGGATATCGGTAAATGGGGAAGATTGACTCCGGAAATCATCGATGCCGCAGAAAAACTGCGGCATGATCTTCACGATTGATGTGGTCATTTGCCCCGGATATTATCCCACAACTGCCGGGCATCTTTGCCGATTCTTTCCAGATTTTCTTTGGTTTCTTCCAGCGTTTCGGCGGCTTTTTGACCTTCCTGTTTGATATTTTCAACTGCGGTACGGGTCTGATTGAGAATGTCATCGGCCAGCTGCATACCTTGAGTGGAGAGGTTGTGATAGATCTCTTTGCTGGATTCATTGACACTGGAAACGATACCCCAGAGCACCTGTTCAGCCAGTGCGGCGGCGATTTGCGGGCCGGTCAAACCTTCCGGATTGGTTCCGACCGGTCCCATTTGCGGCAATGTCAAAGTTAACGGGGCACTGAATTTCGGGAAATCTTTGGGTACGACAGCCAACCGGACATTTTCAACGGTAAGTTTGTCGATTTCAAAGCGGCGTTGATCCTGATCCGGCGAATCAAGTGCGGCAACCAGATTGTATACGATAGAGGCCGGAATGAGTTGTGAATCGTTAAATTGCCGGCCAGCAGATTCTGTTTCTGCCGGTTGACCGGCGAAAGCTTTGATATGGTTTACGATATCATCCAGATTGCTGTGGTTGGAAAAGGGCAGTTCAGTTTCGTAATTTACCGAAACATCTTTAACTTTTATCTCCCGGATGATGGCTTTGCCGTCGCCGAGCCATGAGAAAATATCCGTTTCAAATACGACATCTCCCAGTTTTGCGGCGTATTCCGAAGAGTAACCTTCCGGATTACCGATGACCAGATTGGTGATTTCGACCCGGCCGCGGAAAATTTTCACGGAAATATCTTCCAATTCAAAATCGACACCGGCAACTTGCGGCCCGACGGTCAATACGGCAGTTTTGATGATCGGATCAAGGAAAATGAGCAATGCCGCAAAGAGTATGAGCAAAGTCAGAATGATGGCCGCAACACTGCGGATGATCCATTTGCCGATACCTTTGAGTTTGGAATTTTTGCCGGCTGCTTTACTGTCTGCTGCCTGATCGACACTCTGCTGGTCATTATTCATTTTGCTTATTTCCTTTAGGATGATATGTTTTTGAAATCAGTTCCGTAAATAATGTAATACCGGTTGCAGTCAATTGCAATCGGTATTATTCTCTTTATGATGAAAAAACTGAAACAACAGTCAGTTTCCCAAAGCCGGAAGCAATTCGCGCAAAAAGCGGTCAAATTCTCCGACTGATGCGATATTCAGCCGTTCTTCCGGGGTATGCAGATCAATGTGATCCGGGCCGCAGGTGATGATTTCCAGATCCGGATTTTTCATAAAGAACCATCCTGATTCCAACCCGGCGTGAATGGCGTAAGGCGAAACCGGAGTTTTTCCGACTTTTTTGGCACATTCAATGGTCGTCTGCAAGAGCTGACCGCTCATTTTCGGCGGAGTTGCCGGATAGATATCCCCCATTTCACTTTCTCCGTTGAATAGTTGAAAATGGGTGGCAATCGCCGCACTGATCTTTTCCCGGTCTTCATCCACCAGACTGCGCTGGCTGGTGCGGATAACGACTTTGTCATCAAAAGTGCGGATCGTTGCCAGGTTGCTGCTGGTTTTTACAATGTTGAGCGTGTCATCAAAATCAATGACTTCATTGGGAACCAGCATCATGGCATTAAGTAAATTTGAGGTGAAATTTTTCTGCCATACTTTTTCCGGAATATCGGCAATTTCTTTGACGGTCAGGGTCAGGTTTTGAGCATGAGGAAGCTCTTTTTTGATCAACATGGTACAGGCATCGGCCGCAGCTTGCAATTTGCCGATATCCTTTCCGGTAATGCCGACCGCTTCGGCAAAGTACGGTATGGCATTGTCGGCAGTGCCGCCATTGATCCGGTTCAGGCGGATATCCGGTTCCCGGTCGAGAAATTCGGCAAGGATTTTCAGCGCATTGCCCCGGTTGTCGTGAATACATATTCCGGAGTGACCGCCGGGCAGACCATCGACAGTTATTTGTACAGCCTTGCCGGAAGCGGCAGTTTCGTATTCCGGAATAAAGGTCGTTTCCTGTCTGGCCCCTCCGGCACAGCCGACGCAAAAACCTTTGTCACTGCCGTCAAGATTCAGCAGATAACGGCCTTGCAGATGTTCCGGAGCGAGATTGCGGGCTCCGGACATGCCGGATTCTTCATCGACCGTCAGAATCACCGTCAACGGTCCGCAGGCAAAATCCCGGTCGAGGATCAGCGACAGTGCATGTGCCACTCCGATGCCGTCATCCGCACCCAGAGTTGTACCTCTGGCTTTCACCCAGCCGTTTTCAACGTATGGCGAAATTGCACAGTTGATAAAATCAAATTCCCCGGTCGCCGCTGCCACCATATCCATGTGAGCTTGCAGGATGACTGTCGGAAAGTTTTCAAATCCTTTGGCCGCCGGACGTTTGATGATCACATTGCCGGTTTCATCGGTAACGGCGGATAATCCGGCATTCGCCGCCAGTTTGGTCAATTCGGCCGCCAGAGCCGCTTCGTGTTTGGAAATATGGGGAATGGAACAGATCAGGTCAAAAATTTTCCAGACCTTTTGCGGCATAAGTTGACTTATTTCACTCATATTGACAACCTCTGTTGTAAAAAGATAAAAGGGGCTGTTACAAAATAAGTTACGCTTTTCTGCTTTTCTAACTTATTTTACTGCTCAAATAATAGAAAAAGGCTGCTGCCAACCTTTTGTGAAGTTTTGCAACAGCCTTTGAAAAATTTACGGCAAGCGTAACACTTATTTGGCCTCATCCTTGACCAGCTGGATCAGGCACATTTCAGCGGCATCACCGCGACGGAAACACAGTTTGTAGATCCGGGTGTAACCGCCGGTGCACCCGGCATACATCGGGGCGACTTCGTCAAAAAGGTTTTTGACAGCATCACGGCTGCGGAGTTTGGCAAAGGCCAGACGACGGCTGTGGATGTCACCTTTTTTGCCGGTGGTGATGAGCTTTTCAGCGAAACGGCGAAGTTCTTTGGCCTTGACGAGAGTGGTCT
>JAFVZS010000082.1 GCA_017508015.1 Lentisphaeria bacterium | reverse complement strand
GAAAGATTCTGGTCAAGGACTGCATCTGTGATGCATTTTTGCAGCAGATCCTGACCCGTCCGGCAGAATACGATGTGATTGCCACGCTGAACCTCAACGGCGATTATGTTTCTGATGCTCTTGCCGCCTGTGTCGGCGGAATCGGTATTGCTCCCGGCGCCAACATCAACTACCTGACCGGACATGCCATTTTTGAGGCGACCCACGGCACAGCTCCCAAATATGCGGGTATGGATAAAGTCAACCCCTGCTCCTTGATCCTTTCCGGAGATATGCTGCTGCGCCACATTGGATGGACTGAGGCCGCCGATCTGGTCATCAAAGGTATCTCTGCTGCCATTGCCGATAAGGTGATGACCTATGACCTTGCCCGTCTGACCGAAGGTGCCGACGAAGTGAGCTGCTCAAAATTTGCCGCCGCCGCTGTGGAGAGAATGTAATGCAGATGATGATCCGTTTTTCTCTGCTGCTGGTTGTCTGCCTGCTTGCCGGATGCAGTACTGCACCTGCTCCGGCAAAGGTTGTTTCTCCGGCTGTTGTGCCGATGCGTAAAGCCTCTGCCGGAGAAATCAAAAAAAGATGTGCCGCTTTAAAGGCACTTCTGTCGCCGCTTGCCGTCAGAGAAGCCGGATTTTCGCACAGGGCTTCTTCCGTCGGATTTTCTCCGGAGGAAGTCTGCCGTTTTGTTACAGCTGCCGGATTTAACCGGATCGCTTTGCAGTTGAGTTCCGTTTCGGAACTGGATAAAGATTTTTCCGCTTTCCTGAAAGCCGCAAAAAAAGAAAAACTTGCCGTTGATATCATGCTTGAACAGGAGGACTTCCGCAAGTATTTCACCGGCAAGGGACTTTTGCGCCGGAAATCCGCAGACTCCGATTTGGCTGAAGTTTTGCGGGAAATCGGTGCTTTCAACAGCGATTTATCTTGTGATCAGGCCAAAATCAGCCGTGTCATCGTCAAAATTGCGCCCCACAGGTTTGTCAGCGACACCCGGGGCAGTTCCGGACAGATTTTTGCCTGGAGCGAAAAAAATGCCGGTCCCGGACTGGACAACGATATGTTGATGCTCCGGACTCTGGAAATGCTGAAAAATCTTGATGTTCCCGGCATTGAAATCGCCGTTGCCGTTCCTGATTTTTACCACGAACTTGTTTTGAAAGGTAAAATCACCCGTGGAAAAGCAACTGATTTTCTGACCTGCCGCAAAGGCAAAGTGCCGGTGATAATCATGTCTTCGGGAAACAAACCAAGTCAGATTGTTTCACGGAGCAGAAATGAATTTATGTCCGCAGGAAAAAAACATGAACTTCTGCTGGGCATTGAACTTGCCGGACACACCTCCCGTTCTTCCGGAAAACTCCGCAGACGGGATTGGCGCGATCTGACAAGGATCCTTGATTATGTTATCAGGGAGCATAAAAAGTATCCGGCTTTCCGCGGTGTTGTGCTGATGCCGCTGCCGGTATTGCAGTATCTTATTATGGAGCAGGATTGATTCTATG
>JAFVZS010000081.1 GCA_017508015.1 Lentisphaeria bacterium | reverse complement strand
GATGGTAAATGCCAATTGTCCTACGGTTGTTTCCGGCAGGGAAACGATAAAGGATGAACCATTGGCGAAATCGTTATTTTGCAGAAAAGTGTCAAGATCACCTTTTACCATGCGGTAATCCTGCCATGCAGTACACTCTTTCGCCGGAGTGACCACGGAATCGGCGGAAACTTTCCAGCGTTTGAGTTGCGGCTTGAGAGTTTCCGCTTTGGCGAGAAAGAACTCCTGTTGGGAACGGGAAAACATAGAATACTTATTCCTCGGTTATGAGAACTTCTGAAATGATGAGTCTGCCTTTATTGGCGGCAAAATTCAAATAGATATTGGCATTGTCTTTATCGGGAGTAAAGGAAGCGGTCACCGTGACCCATTGATTTGAAACCCGGCCGTTTATTTCGATATTTCCGGCATTTTTGCCGCTCTGGCGTGAGGCATGGGCAAAGAAAAGCACGGTGCCGTCAAATCCGCTGTCAGTCCGGTAAGTGATGCTCAATTTGTACTTTTTTCCCGGCACAAGTCCTTTGACGTTTTGATGCAAAAGACTGTGTACGGCAAAATTTCTCAAATAACGTTTCTGCGGATCACCCTGTACTGCGGTAAAGATAACAGTATTTCTACCGTCGAACCGGGTGTAATCTACTTTACTTTGACCGATACGGCGGTGAAACGCCCAATTCTGACCTTTGGCGGCGAAGTTGTGATTCAATACCGGGGTATTGACTGATGCTGTACCCGTTTGCACCGGCACGATCAGCACTTCGGCAAAGTAAAGCGAACCTTTATTGGCCGCCAGATTGAGATAAAGACTGGCTGAATCTTTTTTGGCGGTGAATCTTTTGGAAACCGTGTACCAACGCAGTTTTTTGCCTGTTTCAGAAATCTGGATATTGCCGTCACTCAAGCGTGAAGTCTGGGTGTCGGCGTGGCAGAATATCAGCATCTGACCGTCAAAATCACTGCTGGTGCGGAAAGTCGCGATAAGTTCATATTCCTGTCCGGCGGTGAGATTTCCGACTCTCTGATAGAGCATTCCGTGAACGGTGTAGCGATTGAGGTAGAGTTGGTTGCCGACTCTGCCGGTTGCGGTGATGACGGCGGCATTGCGGCCGTCGATCCGCTGTTTGCTGAAACTGGAATTACCGACCCGTTTATGGAATTGCCACGGTGAGGAGTTTCCGGCGGCGGTGAATAAACTGTCACGCACTTTATTCTGACTGCGGTCGATACGTTTTTCAAATTTGAGGTAACAGGGTTTGGTTATACCGCCGACTCCGTTGTTGTCGATGACTCTGACGGCGATGATATTTCTGCCGGGAATCGGATTCCAGGCCACTTCAAATGATTCAGCGTAACTGTTGGGATTGCCCTGATAGGGGTAGGGGCGGTCAAGAACTTTCCGGCCGTTGATATACACCTCGCAGGCTTCATCGGCCGCACCGATGACGACGACGGCTTTATCCTGACAACCAGCCGGGATATCAACAATCATGCGATACCATCCTGAACCGTTGTAATCGGCAAATCCCTGTTCTTCCCACGGGCGGTCGGTGCGGAGCATCTGCCAGTTGGAATCATCAAAATCCAAATTGGCAAAGCCTTTTGCGAAGCCGTTATTTTCCGGATCGGCGGCAAATTTCCACTCGATGGGAAGCGGCCGGGTATTTTCGTTGAGCCGGGCCATGGCGGCACGGGGCCACTGGTCATTTTCCCGGACGTTGCAATAGCCGGCATTGTAGGCAAAACTGCGTGAATTTTCATTGCGGAAAGCATCCAGTGCCCGGACGCATTGAGCAAATTCGATATAGTCACCGCTGGCTTTATATTTGTCAAAAGCGGCGGCGGTTGCGGCGGTCAACCGGGCGTGTTCAACGCCGATCTGAATGATTTTCACTCTGGCCAGAGCCTTGGCATCACCGGCGGCGTGTGCTTCGGCATCACGGAGGATGGCGGTCAATTCAGCGAAAACTTCCGGGGTGAAAAGTTTGTAACCGACCTGATAATATCCGGTCCAGTTACCGCCCTCTTCACCGGCGGCGAGAGCCTGTTCACCGGCGGTGCGGGAAATTTCGGCGGTACGGTCAAAGTAACGTTTGATATCATTGGCGGCATTGCCGAAAGCCGAACAGTATTCATTTTCGATCTCCTCAAATGTGATCGACCCCGGAGCGGTATTCTGCAATCTGGCAATGGTATAGAGAGTAAGACCATTCACCCCGAACATACCGGTAAGCGAATCGTAATCACTGCCGGTCAGGTTGTGCTGTTCGGCATGGGTGAAAATGTCATAAAATTCTCTGGCGAAGTTGATCGGGTAACAATGTCCATCCAAAGTAAAATTGGGGCGGATCACCAGATCACATCCGGTGGCGGCCCAACCGGTCCACATCCGTTTGTAATTATCCACCTTTGACTGCGGGAAGGGGAACATAAATGGCGGGCAGAAACAAAGTTGATAACGGTCACCGAGGATCGTGCCTGCCGGAGGCGGTTCAGAAGCATTGGCGTAGATCAAACCGGAAAATTTCGCCTGTCTTTCCGGAGCGACCCGGTCAACTTCCTGCTGGACAGACTGGAAAAGATGGATCATCCGGGGAGTAGCGTTGCCCAAAGCCCGGTGCCATGAACGGTCGCCCTGACTGAAACGCCGTCTGGCTTCGGCCAGTCTTTGAGCGGCCGGGATATTGCTGTCATCTACCGCCATACACAGATTGCAGACGCATTTGAAAGATGTATCGTTGCCTTTGAGGTTGATCCGGGGCATGGCAGGATTGAAATTGGCGATCCAGTCCTGCACGATCTGACGGTGAAATGCCGGATTGGCAGTACACATACTGATCAAGTGAGCCTGACCGCCCCAGTAAGTCGGATCGGAACGGCGGGTGCCGTCGGGCAGCAGATTGAAAAATTCCGGGTGAGTTTTCAGATACTTGCCGGGCCATCTTTCAAAGCCGTGCGGATAGTGCTGTTCAGAAAGATCCCGGTTGCTCCGGTGACGCACCAGCCAGATGGTTTCGTGATGCATATAGTAAGAAGCATCGGAGCGGTCGTTCCAATTCGGCTGATACGCCCACAACTGCCGCCAGAAAAAGAAGCGGAGTTTGGTTTTGGAAACGTAATTGCCGCCTTTGAAGTTAAAGGTCGTTGATTCCGGGATCACTTCACCATCCGGGCCGGGGAAAAGCCAGCGGACACCGTTGTAATTTTCAAGTATATTGTATACAGCAAAGAGCGTACCGGAAGTTTCGACGAGCAATGCTCCGAGATTATTGCCCCGGTCATTGCCGGAGATGATGAGTTTATCATTATCGGCAACGACTTGTGCCTGATTGTGGCCCATGCCCGCCCCGGAAACACCGTGTTTGCCGGCGAATTCAGTTTCGCCCAGAGAGATGACGAAGCACCCGGCCGGGGCATCGGCATCGCGGGAAACCGGGATCTTATATCCGGTGGCTTTTTCCACATGGTAACTTAACTCCTGTGCCGCATAGCGCAATCCGTGATTGGCGTTGGGCGGAATCAGGATAACGGCTCGGCGTTCGGCAGGGTTGATGCGGATTATATCATCTGCCAAAGCAGGGAATATCAGCATCGAAATACTGAAAAAAAGGCACAATAATCTCATAGATATACTCCTTGTTTGATTACATCAGATTATCTGTAATCACGCCACTGGTAGAAAATATCATTTTTATCGGCAATGTCTGAACCGACCCAGTCACGGTGGATGATCCGGTCAAAGGGTGAAACATGACCGTCACCGTAGAGCATATTCAAACCGACTTTGATATTTTTATCACCGGAGTAGGTACTGGATGTCGAATCGGGCAGTTGAACGTGCTGGCCGCCGTGACGGTATGCCGCATAACTGTAGTTGTAGTAAGTGCCGTTGATCGCACTTCTGCCGTCGTACATCAGGAATTTGCTGGAAACATTCTGCGGGACACTGGCTTTGATACCCCATTCTCCGGTGCTGCCTTTGGTGAAAAACTGGTTGGCAGTATATGACATACCGTCTTTGCCGCCGAGAGCCTGATTGGCCGTGGAGTGCATCGGGGCGGAATCCGAGGGACACAGAAGCATCGGAACTGACTGGGTCACATCAAAAACGTTGCTGGCAGTTACACTGGCTCCGTAATAGGGGGCAAGGTAGTGAGTCAATGAGGGATTCACACCGGAACCGCCGCGAGGATAATAATCCCAGTCGCCGACGTACATATCAAAGGCGTTGCCCAATTGTTTAAGATTGTTGATACAACTGGCGGCACGGCCGCGTTCACGGGCAGAATTTAGGGCCGGAAGCAGAATGGCCGCCAGAATGGCGATGATGGCGATGACCACGAGCAATTCGATCAGGGTGAAGCCCATGGGCTTCAGGTTATGCTTATAACCTGAATGACTATTCTGTGCAACATTTTGTTTTTTCATGGAAATATCTCCTTTGGTTAGGGGTTGCATTAAGATAAATTTTTTGACCTCTGACATATATTATACAACAAAAAAATTGTTAAAACCTTAAATATTTCATGAAAAAATATAAAGATTCCGGCAAAAGGATTTGAAATCAACCTTTTTTGGAGATATACTTAATTAAGAAAAAAATAACAGGAGATATCATGTCTGTATTGATTGATTCCATTGAGATCATGGATGCTTCCGATCTCTATCTGATCGCTTCCGGCAATTCGCCCGGGGCGGTCAATCTGGTAAAAAATCAAAAAACTCTCGGCCACCGGCACCGCCACGATTTTCATGAATTGACCGTGGTGCTTGATGGTGTCGGAACTTATGAATATCAGGAACGCACCTATTCGATCAAACCCGGAGATACATTCATCACCCTGCCCGGCGAACTTCATCATTACCGGAATCAGCAGAATCTTTCTCTGATGAATTTCATCTGGTATCCGGAGCAACTGCCAGTCACACCGGAAAAGTTGTCTGATATCCCCGGCTACCGTACCTTTTTCAGCCTCGAACCGCAAAGCCGTTCTTTATTCAAATTTGAACACCGTTTGAGCCTCTCACCGGAACAGATATATGCCTTGCAAACCTACTTCCGCCGTATCGAAACCGAGCTGCATCACCGTTCCGACGGAACTCCCACCTATGTCGGATTGATCTTCGCTGAATTGCTGATTGCCGTCAGCCGCTTCTACAATGAAAAACAAAAGCACGGCAAATCAACCAATAATGAACTGCAGAAACTTGATGAAGTGTTGAATTTCCTGCATGACAATATCGCCGGTAAGGTAACTCTGGCACAGGCCGCAAAGGTTTTCGGCAGCAGTGAAAGCACCTTTTTCCGTATTTTCAAACGTATAATGATGGAATCCTTTTCCGATTATCTGCTCAATTTACGTCTGCAACACGCCCGGAATATGCTTCTGACCAGCAATAAGACCTTATCGGAAATTTCCATGGAGTGCGGCTTTTGCGACTCCAACTACCTCTGTTTCCGT
>JAFVZS010000008.1 GCA_017508015.1 Lentisphaeria bacterium | reverse complement strand
TTTTTTCACCCGCAAATCAGCATATAAAACTCAACAAAGAAGTCCGCTTTTTTTGAAAGAGAAAGGGGGCGCGGGGGAAAGGGAAAACTTTTTTTCTCGTGAAAAAAAGTTTTCCTTGTCCCCCGCACACTCATTTACCTTGATTGAACTTCTTGTGGTTATTGCGATCATTGCCATATTGGCGGCGATATTGCTGCCGGCGTTGAATAGTGCCCGTGAGCGTGGAAGGGCGGCCAGTTGTCTGAGTAATTTGAGTACTGCCGGGAAGTGGTCGATGATGTACAATGATGATTTTGAGGGTTACATGTGTCGTGGCAACACGGGGATCAATGATTCGACGCAGAACCGGACTTTTCAGAGCATACTGATGGATCTTTACGGCGGGGCATCTTATGTTGACGGGGAGGTGAAAGATGCCGGAGTGACTGTCTGGGCGTGTCCGAGTGAACAGACTTACTGGAAAGATGTGGCGGCCGGTTCATCGGAATACATCGGCAACTATTCGATCAATGCCTTTGTGACCGGCCGGTCGACAGAAGCGTTGAAAACCAATATGTTTTCTGAACCGGGGAATTGTGCAGTTCTGCTGGATGGCGGGGTGGAAAATCCCGGGGCGAACCGTTCTCCGCTGATGAACAGCACCTATCACTTTCACCATCACACCATCCGTCAGGGGCCGAGTTACGGTTCGATCAGTTACCGTCATGCGGAAAAGAGCAACATTCTTTTTGCTGACGGTCACGTGGCGGCGACGGGGTATGATAATGGAGTGGCCAAACTGCCGCTCATTGCTTTTGACGGCACGGCATTCCGGAAATAAGGACTTTTCAGCATGATCAGGAGATTTTTCATTCTGTGTTTATCCGGTTTGTGGTTGATGCTTCAGGCCGGAGAACCGGATTTGCTTTTCGAGGTGAATTTCGATCAATTTTCCACGGATGCGGCGGTTTTTGGCGGTGAAAAAGTTTCCACTTCATTTGCCAACAGTGACTTGCAGATGCGGATGTTTCCGGGTGTCAATGGCCGTGGCAATGCGATCAATCTGGAAAACCGGGAATTTCTGGAGTATCCGGCGTTGGGAAATTTCAGTGCCAAAAGCGGTACGGTCACGTTGTGGGTGGCTCCGCAGAATTGGAAACCGTCGGAAAAGAAAGTGCAGGTTTTTTTTGATGCGATGATCGCGGGAGGAAAATTCCGGCTGCTGATCTATAAAAACAACTATGCCAATTGTTTTTACGCATTGATTGTTTTTCCGGGGGCTCCCGGAACGGAGAAGAATTTTCAGGCGACCAGTTTTCTGCCGGATTCCCGGTGGCCGCTCCGGCAGTGGCACCGGCTGGATGTGACATGGGATGCGGAAAATCTCAAGCTGTATGTCGACGGCATGCAGACACCGAAGCATCGCTGGCATGTTTCCACCCGGCGGTTCCCGCAGCGCATGGAGTTCCCGGAGGTGACAGCCCGTGATACCATTACCATCGGCACATCCCGTCACTGGCAGAATCACCGGGATGTCGTGCCGACTCACCGCACGGCATTTGATGTTGTGCAGATATGGTCGCGGCCGCTGTCGGCGGCGGAGATCAAAAGTGATTATGAAAAGAGCGTGCCGTCGCAATTCGGAGTTTGTCAGCGCAACCGGTTGACCATACCGTACTCCGTTGATCCGGCGGTCGCTGCTGTTTTTCCGGTGAATATCGTCATGTCTGCCAGTGAATATAAAACTCCGCTGGCTGACGGTCAGGCATCTTTGCGTTACGACCGGGAGAATATTTATCTGGATTTAGAAGTTTCCGCTTCACCCCGGCCGCCCCGGATAACTCAGGCGGATGGCAGCTTGTGGGAAGATGACAGTGTGGAATTTCATCTGGTAAGCAGGCAAGGCAGCCATTATCAATTTATTGTCAACAGTGCCGGGGTGATCTACGATGCCGGGAACAGAGATGTGAAATGGAATTCCGGGGCACGCTGTCAATCATCGGTGAAAGACGGCAAATGGCGCATGCATCTGACCATTCCCCGGCGGAGCATGGATAGTTTCAGTGCGGGTGATGTCTTGAGGGGCAATGTTTATTTATCCATGGTCGCTCCATCCGGAGCGTACTGTTTCCAAAGCTGGTTCGACGGTCAGGCGGGGAAAATGTTCACCAATCCGGGTAACTATGCTGAATTGCGTTTCGGCAATGAAAACGAGGCATTGAAAATAGATTTTGCAGCTGACCCATCCGGTGGAGTGTTTGATCTGTCACTGCGGCGCAACGGTACACTTCCGGTGCAGACACAAGCCTTTATTCTGGCGGAAAACGGTGAAAAGATCGATTTCAGGGGAGATATTTTTGCCGCACCGTGGCGCACTCCGCTGCCTGCCGGACGGCACAAGCTGTCGCTGACGGTGAGTGCCGGTCAGGAAAAATTGTTGATCTACGAACGGACATTTGTTGTCAACCGGCCGCTGGAGTTGAGTTTCCGGAGCTTTCCGTCAAAAAAATTTATTGAGGTGACAGTGGATTTCGGCAATGCCGGAGCGGAAAATATCCGGAAATTGCAGAATTCCGGCATTCCCGGCAAGGTGCAGTTGATGCGTGATGGCAGAGTATTTTCCGAAGTTCCGGTTACCGCCGGGATGTTGAAAACCGTGGTGCAGCTGCCGCTGCCGGAAAATCTTGATGGCGGCAATTATCAAATAGCCGGAAAATTTGGGGAATTGAGTTCCGCAGTGAATTTCCGGGTGCCGGATATGACTCCCTACCGGCAGCCGGTGGCCGATGACCATCAGGTTCCGGAACCGTGGATACCGGTAAGACAGTGCGGAGAGTTGAGTTTTGAAATACTTGACCGGGTTTACACTTTCGGCGATTCTCCTGCACCGGTTCAGGTGACCAGCCGGGGCAGTGAAATGCTGATTTCCCCGCCGGTATGGCAGGCGGATGGAAAAGATATCCGCTGGGAAAAACCGCAGATCGCTGAAAAATACGACGATATGGTCAAATTCCGCGGAAAGGGCAAGGCCGCCGGGTTGAATTTTGTTTATGAGAGCGAATTGCACTTTGACGGAGTATACCAACTGGTCATCCGGATGGCTCCGGAATCCGGAACCGCCACGATAACTTCGCTGGATTTGAGTTATGCTGTTCCGGCGGAATATGCCCGGTATATTCTGTCGCCGACTCTGCTGCCGTGGCAGAATGACCGGATCTCCGCCCGTTATGAGATCCGTATGCCGAATAACAACCGGGACTTCTTTCTCTGGAATACCGGTATTGAAAAGGGCTTTTTGTGGTGGCCCAAGAGTACCGCCAACTTTTTCAATGCTCCCGGAGAAAAGCAGATCACCATCCGGCGGCAGAATGGTCAGGTGCAGGTGAATATTGCCATTATTTCCCGTCAGGTGCAGCTGCGCAGTACGGCGGAATATACCTGTGTATTCATGGCAACTCCGGTCAAACCGCTGCCGGATGGCAGCCGGGTGCAGAATATGAGCGGCTGGGGAAGAACGCCCGGTCAGCTCTGGCAGCCGATGGGCTGGGGGGTGTTTCAGGCTGAACCGTCGGCCGAGGATTGCACTTCGGCAGCCGGATTGCTGCTTGCCGATCCGGCGCGGTTCCAGACGGTGCTTGACCGCTGGAAAAATGCCGGTGTCAAACCGCTGCTTTACGGAATGCCCGCCCAGATCGCCACCAATGATGCCGAATACGACTTTTTCTATTGTGAATGGGCGAAAACCCCCACTTATCTGCACTCCATCACCAAAAACGGTGTGCGGGTGATCAATGAACCGATGTGCGGTCATACCCGGGTGGCTGATCTCGGAGCATACCGGGCGGATAATCTGCTGCGGCAGTTCCCGGATCTGGCGGGGTTGTATTTTGACCTTTCCGATGTACGCTTCTGCGAGAATCCGCATCACGGATGCGGCGGGATCGATGCATTCGGTCAGCCGTATTTAAGCAGTATCGCACTCAATCTGCGGCAGTATATGAAACGTATTTATAAAGTCACCCGCCGTTATGACCGGAAAATTCTGATGCATGCGCACAATCTTTTCAACCCCATTGCGCACTCATTCAATGACTTCTGGTATCCGGGCGAACAGACTTTCGCTCCGCTGGCCGGAAATATCGAATATTACTATTGCGAAGGTATTTCACCGGCGGAGTTCCAGTCGGAATACAATTCTGTGATCAAAGGTATGCCGGTGATTTTTCTGCCGCAGTATGCCAGGGTTTCCAATCCGGCCATCGGTTTTGCCCATCTCAAAAGCCGGAATCAGGAACTTTACGGGCCGGAATATGCTTTGCGCACTTGGACACCGATGCTGGTTCACGATGTGAATGTCGCCGCTGAACAGATCCACTGGGGCACCTGTTCAAAAATCTGGCAGATCAGAAATCAACTTGATCTGGGCAATGCGGAATTCCGGGGGTACTGGTTCGATGATGCACTGACATCGACTCAGCGCGGGGTATTGGTTTCGTGGTATATTCTCAAGGGCAGAACGGAATACCAACGGTTGATCGTTATTGCCAATTTCAACCGTCAGGCGGTCACTCCCGGCTTGCAGATAAAGGCAAATGAAGCCGGATTCGACGGCAGTGCGGTATTCACCGATCTTTGGGAAAACCGGCAGTTGACCCTGACGGAGTTGAATAATGTCACCATTCCCGGCAACCATTTTCTGCTTATCGGGGTAAAGTGACTTGCAACAGGTTAAAAACAGTGCTATATTCTTATTCGGTATCCGCTTCAATCTAAAGGAATTAAAAGTTATGAAAAGATTTTATGCACTGCTGTTCTCACTTTTTACCCTGTTTCTCTTTGCAGCTCCGCCGCAGGTGATAACTTCCATAACTCCGGCAGGGGCCGTTTTTGAGGTCGGCACGACGGTGAAATTCACCGGGAAAATCACCAATGGCGACAATGTGCCGGAAGGGGCGCGGGTCTTCTATGAGGAATTTGTCGACGGTATCCGCAAACGTACCGGTCACATCGCTTTTGATGAGGAGATCTCTTTGACACGTCCTTTGACCAGACCCGGCTGGTACTCGGTCAGATTGCGTATGGTCGATGAGAATAACCGGGATATCCGGGCCGGCAATCAGTATGTCATCGGCGGCCGCGGAGTGATGGTCGCACCGGAAGATATCCGGCCATCCGGTGAAAGACCGGATGATTTTAATGAGTTCTGGGATTCCCGGCGCAAATTGCTTGATACGGTGCCGGTGCGGGAATTGGAACGCCGTCCGGTGGAGTACAGCGGTCCTTTTGCCGATGAGGTGGAAGCTTTTGATGTCAGGATCGCCTGTGCCGGAAGCAAGGCGGTTTCCGGAGTATTGACCATGCCGAAAAATGCCGCAGAAAAATCATTGCCGGCAATCGTGCATTTTCAGGGAGCCGGGGTCCATTCCGCTTCGGTGACGGCGCACTACGGCAGAGTGAGTATTTCGCTGATGATCAACGCCAACGGCAATGAAAACTTCCGGGAAAGAGAGTATTACGATGCGCTGCGCCGGGGAGAATTGCGCAACTACTGGTATGCCGGTAAAGATGACCGGGAAAAATTCCACTTTCACGATATGTTTCTGCGGGTGATGCGGGCATTGGATTATGTGAAAAGTCTGCCGCAGTGGAATGGACGGATCCTTGTGGTTCACGGCGGCAGTCAGGGCGGTGCGCAGGCAATCGTGGCGGCGGCGATGGATCCGCAGGTGACTCTGATGATCTCTGAAGTACCGGCGATGTGTGATCACAACGGATTTCTGATGAAAGTGCCCCGGATCCCCGGCTGGCCAAGATTGTATACCAACGGCAGTGATCCGGCAGTGATCCGGACGGCGGCTTACTATGATATGGTCAATTTTGCATCCAGAGTGAAGTGTGAGAGTTTCGTTTCGACCGGAATGATCGACTTTGTCTGCAGTCCCTGCGGGGTGGCGTGTGTATTCAACGCACTGGCTTCTGAAAACAAGCAGTTCCTCATCCACCTCACCGGGGATCATGTCGGCCCGCAGCGCGAAGCGTCATTCCGCCGGGTGTGGGTCGACCGGATGCTGGCTCACTTCAAAGAAAAGTGATAATACAAAATTTTAATATTGAGGAATTCTATGTTGAAAAAAATCGTTGGTTTAATCGCTGTTTTATTCACTTTCATTCTTCTGGCCGCACCGCCGCAAGCCATTATCGCCATGACTCCGGCGGAAACGGTGGTCACTCCCGGCACGGTGGTCAGATTTTCCGGTAAGATCACCAATGGCGACCAGATCCCCGGCAATGCAAGAGTATTCTATGAGGAATACGTTGACGGCATCCGCAAACGCATGGGCCATATTGCCTTGGATGAGGAGATAACTCTGGAGCGTACCATGCGCAATCCGGGGTGGTACATGGTCAGAGTGCGGTTGGTCGATGAGAATAACCGGGATATCCACATCGGCGGCAAACCGGTTTCCGGCGGCCGTGGAGTGATGATCAATCCGCAGAATATCCCGGCCTCATCAGCCAGACCGGCGGATTTCGATGAATTCTGGAACTCCCGCCGGGCTCTGCTCGATACCGTCCCCATCCGGGAACTGGAAAGACGGGAAGTCGGCAACGCTCCTCAATCCCAGTTGGCCGTTTACGATGTGAAAGTTTCCTGCCCCGGCAGCCGCCCGGTTTCCGGAATTCTGACCATGCCCCGCAATGCTCAGGATCGTTCACTGCCGGCATTCGTCTTCTTTCAGGGGGCGGGAGTTTCCACGGCGGTATCTTACGGCGGATTCGGCCGCCATGCGATGACCTTCATGGTCAATGCTCACGGCATCGACAATCTGCGTGAAAGGTCATACTATCAGGAATTGGCCAACGGTTCTTTACGCAACTACGCTTACTTCAATAAAAACGATCGGGAAAAAATCTACTTCCACGATATGTTTCTGCGGGTGATGCGGGCTTTGGAATATGTAAAAAGTCTGCCCCAGTGGAATGGTCAGATCCTCATCGTCCGCGGCGGCAGTCAGGGCGGAGCCCAGGCGATCGTGGCGGCGGCCATGGATCCGCAGGTAAGTCTGCTCATTGCAGAAGTTCCGGCCATGAGTGACCACAACGGCTTCAAACACCGGCTTCCCCGGCGTTGCGGCTGGCCGACTTTTTACGGTTTTGATGCAAGCAATCAGGATGTGGTGCGGACCGCTTCCTACTACGATATGGTCAACTTTGCCTCGCGTATCAGATGTGAAGCATACATCACCACCGGCCTGACCGATCTGGTCTGTCCGCCCAACGGAGTGGCGTGTGTATTCAATGCTCTGGTTTCAGAGAATAAGCACTTCCTCATCCATCCGACCGGGGATCATGCCGGAGCGCAACTCGACCGGGCATTTTTACAGAATGTGATAAACAGACTGACCGCCCACCTCAAGGAATCAGACAATAATTGATACAATAACGGAAAAAATTGTGCCTGAAAATTAGCAATTTCACAATCAAAGTGATATAGTAAATCAGTATCACTTTTTTTGATGGAGAAAATCATGTCAGGCAGAAAATTTTTGACTTTGCTGTTTTTTGGCGCACTTGCCTTGTTTTTCAGCGGATGTGCAGGAAAAACGGCTGAATTCCGTTTTAATGTCCTCTTTTCCGACGGCGCAGTTTTACAGCGGAATATGT
>JAFVZS010000080.1 GCA_017508015.1 Lentisphaeria bacterium | reverse complement strand
CCTGGCGGCAATGCACCGGTGACCTCCCCGCTATTTATGAGCAGACCGGCAGGTTTCGGCGGCACGACGATTCCGGTAAAGTTGAATGCATCGCCATAGAAAATACGGGGTGAATCGGGAAATAACACTGTGGCAGTGAATCGTCCTTTTTCTGTTTGGATTTCGCAAAGATATGAGCGCAGCGGCGGCAATTCATCAAGGGCAGAGCATCGGTTGTCGATGCAGAGAATGGTTCCGGAAACGGTTTGAGTGTGCATCGGCACTGCATCGTTTTTTATCCGGTCGGTGTACCGGTTGAGGTTTCCGGAAATAAAGCAAAGGGTAAAAGCGATCAGCACGCAGTACAATTGTTTGCGTGAGAGCAGAAGCATCCCGGCTCCCGGCAGCAGCAGCCAGAATGCGGAAAGCAAACCGTAACCGCTGGCGGCTCCGAGACCGGCGGCAATGGCAATCAGGGTGGATAGCCGGAAATTACACGTCCATTCCGGCGGGATTTTCAGGAACTGCCTCATCTTTTTTCCGGATCATACTTTCAATGGCACAGGCGGCCAGAGTACACAAAACCGGCAAAGCCGGCAGTTGATAACGGGGGGCGGTGATTGCACCGGGCAGAAAAAGATAGTATTCGGCAAAAGCGAGGAAAAACAGTAATTCCGGAAAGGATTTTTTCCAGTTGACCGGAATTTTGACCAGTTGGTAAAATGAAGCTGCATAAAGGATGGCCGCCGGTATGAGCAGTGGTACAAGGCAAAGCAAAATGACGATGTAATGTTTTCCAAAGTAATGTGTTACGGCCGCAAAAATGCCCTCTTTTTCCAGAACTCCCATTGTGCCGCGATCAGGTGAGGTGATTCCGAAATTTTCCAGAAAAGTCGGGGCATCCGGCAAAAGTATCATCAGAGTGAAGTGTTGTGAAAGATAGATGAATGGGTGCTCGAGAACCATCTTCCGGAATTCTGCTCTGCGCCACATCTCTTTGCTTCTTTCATCCGGAAATTTTTCCGTATCGGCGAAAGTTTCCGCCTCAACAGCCAGAAGCCGTTGTTTTTCGCTTTCAAAATCCGTTCCGTTGATCTGTGCCATGAGCATGGCACCATTCTGGTGGCGCATTGCACCGGTGTTGGTGTCGATATCAAAGGTGGCTCCGGCGCAGTAGTTGCGGTACATCCAGGGAGTTATCACCGCAGTAAAGATCAAAAGAGATGCGGCGGCATGGAGTATGCGCGTTTTCCACGGCATACCGGAAATGGTGAAAATCAGGGTGATCAATACGAATATAAAGAGTTGATTGATCGGCCGGATAAGCACCGCCGCGGCGGCGATCAGGGCGCACATGAATAAATCCGCCGTTTTTTTGCGCCGGTAGTACCGGATGAAAAAGAGAAATTCCCCGGCGGCGAAAAGTGCGAAAAAAGTATCGCTTAAAAGCAGCGGTGCATTGGCGATGGCGGTGAGATTCCCGGCCATGAGGGCGGCGGCCAGATTACCGCAGGATTTTTTCCCGGAATAAGTTTCTGCCGCCGCCGCAGTAACGGCACAGACGGCAACTGAAATGAGTACCTGGATCATGACCAGAGTTTTGTTCCCGAGTCCGGAAACATAAACGGCAGAGGCCAGTAAAGGATATCCCGGCGGACGCCGGGTGGTGTTGAATGTTGCGGATTGGGCGATGGAATGAGCCGGTTCGAGATAGCCGGCACTATCCGGGCGGAACAGCCGTGATTCATCGGATAGTGCGCACAGTGCCGGTATCAGCCGCAGAATAAATGCCGCCAGTAAAATTAACCAAAAGGTGTATTTATGTTCCAGAAAGTTCTTCATATTGATAAAATATACCATTATTTTGTGCTTTGCAAGGCCGGAATCGCAACTTTTTACTTGCAATCTGAAAAAAATGCTGTATATTGTAAATATTTCAATGGAGTGCCGGCTTGGCTCAGTTGGTAGCGCAGTTGATTTGTAATCATCAGGTCGCCGGTTCGAGTCCGGCAGCCGGCTCCATTTTTTTATTTTTTTACACTATGAAATATCCGGAAATCCGCAAATCATACATCCGCAGCTGGCAATATATCCGTGAGGATTTTCTGCCGGTGATAAATGAACTTCTCAAAAATATTCCGGCGGAGCACAAAGTCATCTACCGGACCCGCCACAAAGAGTGCCGTCTGATTGCCGGTGAAACTCCGGTACCGGCTGTATTCAAGTTATACCGGGAGAAGCGTTTTTTCCGTTATTTATTCCGTCCGTCACAGGCGTACCGGGAATATTGCGGTTTTCAATTGACATCACAAGCCGGAATCCCGGTGGCAAAGGTGATAGCTCTGGGAGAAAAACGCTCTTTTTTGCGTTTGAAAGAAGCGTTTTTTGTCACGGAATATCTGACCGGTTTTCAAGATGGTGATCTCTTTACTGAACCGGGGTGTGATGAAGAACTCAAAGACCGCTTTATCCGGATCAATCTGGAGTATCTGGCAAGGCTTCACAATGCCGGTTTGAT
>JAFVZS010000079.1 GCA_017508015.1 Lentisphaeria bacterium | reverse complement strand
TCTTCAGCCATTTTTCTATACTTTCCAAATTGAATTTATTTACATTAACTTGCTTTACTCATGCGGCTTTTTCATCAGCCTTTGGCGGCCAGACGACGCTGAGTTTTGTCACGGATTGCACCGATCGTAACTTTCTTGCCTTTGCGGGTACGGGCGTTGGTTTTGGTACGCTGTCCGCGGCAGGGCAGGTTGCGGCGGTGACGGATGCCGCGATAGCAGTTGATCTGCTGAAGACGGCGGATGTCGGCGGCGACGGTGCGGCGGAGGTCACCCTCGACCAGCAGGTCGTCCTGAAGCATTTTGGTAATGGCGGCGATCTGATCCTGGGTCAGGTCTTTGGCCATGAGGTCACGATCGATACCGACTTTTTCGATGATTTCCAACGCTTTAGCCGGACCGATACCATAGAGATAGCGCAGAGAATATTCGATGCGCTTGTTTCCGGGGATGTCCACACCAATAATACGGGGCATGATTTTAATCCTTTATAGTTAACCTGTTGTAAAGTTTACTTCTTTGGGGCATCAGCCCTGACACTGTTTGTGGCGTGCATCGCGGGAGCAGATGACCCGGATCTTGCCGTTACGTTTGATGATCTGGCAGAATTCGCATCTGCGTTTCACCGACGCTCTGACTTTCATTTTACTTTCTCCTGTTTGCTTAAGCTAATTAAAAGTCTTTTCTTTTAGTGGACAGCTCTTTGATTTCCGCTTGAGAACTCGCTGAAAACTGTCTCTTTTTGCAACTTCGTTTTCCTTTTTGCTGTGTCGCAGGGACACGAAAAAGGAGCGCAACCATCCTTTCCCTTCCGGAAACGGTCGGGACAACTGGTGACGCTGTACAAACTAAGCTTGTTGCCGTCTTACGGAAGCCGTCTGATCTGATGCGGGCGGTGGAATGATGCCGCACAAATCTGCTGTACACTTCCGCTATTCTTCATAAAATACACCGTTTGACACTTTTTTTCAAGTTCGATTGATGAAAAAAGCTTGAAAAAAGTTGACATTTGCGTTTTTTCTGCTTCCGGAAGGGTCAGAAGCAGGTCAGTGATTCCACGCAATTCCACAGCGGTGAATGCAAATCGACCTTTTTACGTTCCCGGGTCGCCAGGGCGATCGGCACATGGGTGAATTCTCCCGACCAGTGACCGACCATGACATCGGTTTTTCCGGCCATGGCGGCGTGAGCTGCATTTTGAGCAAGCATGGCACAGAATACGGCATCTTCGCCTTCGGCCCGGACACTGCGGATGGTGTAGCCGAGATCAAAATATTTGAGATTCAACTCAATATTGTGTTTCTTAAAGTGCGCTTTGATCTCATCTTTGAGCAGTACTCCGATATCTTCGTGCAGAATATTGCCGGAAGCATCCTTCTGCCGTTCCCGGGAAGCAAAGAGGTTCTGCCCGGCTCCTTCGGCGACAATGATCACGGCATGATGTTTTTTATTCATGCGTTCCACCAGATTCGGCAGCAGGGCTTTGGTGCCGTCGCGGCCATCCAGCGAAAACGGCTCTTCCGGAATGAGACAGTAATTTATATAAGGATTGGCCAATGTGGTGTAGGCGGCAATGAATCCGCTGTCGCGGCCCATGACTTTGATCAGAGCCAGACCGTTATAGGCTCCCTGAGCCTCATTGTGTGCCCCGCTGACAAATTCTCCGGCGGTACGCACTGCGGTGCTGAAGCCGAATGTCTTATCGATGAAACAGATATCGTTATCAATGGTCTTGGGGATCGCCACTACGCTGATCGGCAGTTGTCTTTTGCCGATTTCCAGTGCGATTTCATGGGCACAGCGGCTGGTTCCGTCACCGCCGATGCAAAAGAGCAGATTCACGCCGAGCTGTTTGAGGGAATCGACCAGTACCGTGACATTTTCACTGCCCCGGCTGGAACCGAGAATGGAACCGCCTTTATCATGGATATCATCGACCACATCCGGAGTCAGGCGGACCGGTGAAAGATTGGAAGCCGGATTCAAGCCACGGTAACCGTAACGGAGTCCGAGAATGTCATTGACTCCGTAGTCACGGGTCAGGGAGATGGTGAGAAATTTGATGACTTCATTCAATCCCGGACAGAGTCCGCCGGCGGTGAGAATGGCCGCACGGCTCCAGGCCGGATTGTGAAACAGCATCTTTCGCGGACCGGCTTTCTCAAATGCCGGAACCGGTTCATTGTTGCGGATGAAGGCAGTGAAATCTGCCGGGTCGCAGTAGTAACTGACGCTTTCAAGGTCGTCGACAAAGGTCATATCGGTTATCGGTGAAGTGATGGTGCATTTGCCCAGATCAGAGATCTGAAAATCTTTACGGCTTAACATATCGACATCCTTTCTGCAATGGTCAATGGAAAATCACAACAACTAAAATACCTTGATTGCCCGTTGAAATCAAGCACAAATCTGTAATTTTAATGGATAATTTGTTGAAAATTCGCGGTTTGCAGGTTATCTTATAACCCGTAAAGTTATTCATGATGAATTTTAAAAGGAGATCCTGAAATGAAAAAGGTGACACTTACAACTTTATTGAAACGGAAAAACGCCGGTGAAAAACTGGTGATGTCAACTGCTTACAGCGCAATTGAGTCACGTTTGTGCATGAATGCCGGTATCGATTTCATGCTGGTCGGTGATTCTGTCGGCATGACTCATCTGGGATATGCCAATACTTTGCCGGTCACTATGGAGGATATGCTTGCCCACACCTCGGCGGTGCGCCGCGGTGCGCCGGAGGCTTTTGTCGTTTTCGATATGCCGTTTATGAGTTATCAGGAAAGTGAATCGCAGGCCATGTACAATGCCGGTCTGGCCATGAAAAGCACCGGAGCCGATGCAGTCAAACTGGAAGGCGGTGCAGAATATGCTTCTCTGGTACGCAAAATGACCGGGGCCGGTATCCCGGTGATGGCGCATATCGGGCTGATGCCGCAACGGGTTCAGGTGTGCGGCGGTTACAAGATCGTCGGCCGTGATGAGGAAAGTGCCGCCAAAGTGATGCAGGATGCTCTGGCTTTGCAGGAGGCCGGAGCATTTGCCGTGGTGCTGGAGTGTATCCCGGAAGCTCTGGCGCAGGCGGTGACCGATGCGCTGGATATTCCGACGGTCGGGATCGGTTCCGGGAAGTTCTGTTCCGGCCAGGTTCAGGTGATCACCGATTTGCTGGGTTTGACGGATTTCTGCCCCAAGCATGCCAAGCGTTACCTGAATGGCGGGCAGTTGATTTCTGAAGCGTTGGCCGCCTACGCCGGAGAGGTGAGATCCGGCAGCTTTCCGGCTCCGGAGAATACCTTTCAATGAGACGGCTCTTTCTGTCAGGGGCAGTAGTGTTGTTCTGCGGCTGTCACATTGCTGATGTGCCGCCGGAAACTTCGCAGCTTGCCGTCTGGCAGCAGGAGGCTTTGGAACGGAATCTGGATGGGGAGTGCGCCGTAGCTTTACAAAATCTGGCCCGTTCTGCCGCCCGGCGCAGTCACCGGCAGGATCTGTCAGATGTCGCCCGCTTCGTCCGGGAAAACAACAGCGATGATTCCGCAGAATTAGTCCGGAAACTGCTTTGGGAGAGCGTGGAATATTGCAACGTGCAGTTTGTCCGCGACCCGGCACTGCTGATTCGCCGGTTCCGCCGCAGTGAAATAAACTGCCGGACGGCACTGCTGATCGCCGAAAGGCAGTATCTCGATCAGATAATATGGAAAACTCCGGCACAAAAGGTGCGTGACCGGGAGCTTCGCAGTGAATTGAGTTCGCTTTGCGGCGGATTGCCGGCCGGGGATCTTGCCCGGATCAAACTGGTGATGCCGGATGCTCCGTTGCCGGAATTGCCCGCCGGGTTGACTTCGCCGGTGACTGAAGATCCGGCTGAAGCACTGCAATTTGCCGCAGTGATATATAAATTGCCCGATGAGATCAGACGGCAGAAGATGGCCGATGCAAATTTCTACCCGGATTGTCTGCTCAACGAGGTCATCCACATGGCTGCAAGTTACGCTTTGCACATATCTTTCAACCGGCTCCGTGCCGCCCGGGAACAGGCTTTGGCTGAACCGGTTGCGGAAAATATACGGCGTTTCAGACAGTGGTATTTCCGGGTGCAGATGGATATTGACCGGCTGCCGGTGATCCGCGGAGAGGCCGGTGACCGGCAATTCCTCAATTCGATGCTGCTGCTTCAGGATGGTTTTTGAGCAATTCGCGGAATGTTTCCAGATTGCTGAGTAAATTTGCATCCTCCGGTGCATAGTGCAGTGCCTGAAGTGTCAGATTTTCAGCTTCCCGGTAATTTTCCTGCAAATAAGCGGCATAGGCCCGGTAAGAGAACTTTTTGACCGGATCGGCATTCAGGCTCAAATCAGCAAGAACTTTGTAGATCAATACCGTGAATTCCAATTCCGCCGGGTTGCGGTGCAATCGCCATAATGCTTCGTGAAATTCCGCAGATTTCAAAAGCACCTTTTCGGAAAAGCCCGGGGTGCTGTAACGGAAATTTCCCCATTCGGGTGAAGTGATCGCCTGATCGATCATAAACAAGCCCTCTGCATTATCGGTGGCCAAAGCGATCATGCCATTCATGGCCAGAGCGTACAAATCATTTTCCGTTTGTGAATCCGGAGTACTGTTTTCCACTGCGTACCGGGCAAAATTGGCTGCCGCAGAATACTCTTTGTTTTCGTAACAGCTCCATGCCGCCATGCGCAATGCGGCATTGTGGATGTTTTTGCCGTCGCCGAGAGCCGCATTGATAAAGGATTCTTTGCTCTGCCAGCTTTGCATGCAGCAGAACCCCAGAATGGCGATCAATCCGGCATAGGCCCAGAAAACAAATTGGAATATCACCCGGCGCGGCGAATAAAATTCACAGGCCGCCGCCAGCAGCATCAGGATAAACAGCGACGGCAGATAACTGTAGCGGTCGGCAAATTCTGCATTGCCGATGCTTTTGAATCCGGCCATCGGAAGCAGCACTCCCATAAAGACCAGCAGAGCCGGAGTAATGAAAGTCAGGAAGAGTCTGCGGTATTTCCACTTCACCGCCGCCAGCACAATACATGCCGCCGCGGTCAGCCAGAAGCAGACCGTCAGCAGAATATTGCCGGTTTCCGGCGCAAACGGCGGATAAAGCGGTTGAATTCCGGAAGGTATCAGCGTTTTGAAAAAGTAAAAAGTGTAGTTGACCGCAACGATCCACAGCCGGTAACCGGAAAGCATTCCGACTCCGCTGGCACCGGCAAATCTGCTGATCTGGAGCAGGTTGGCCCCCAGATATATTGCCGCTGCGATCCAGAATGGGGCGGTATACTTCAGAGCCTTTTTCCACTCATATTTTTCTGTGCCGACCCAAATGCCGGCAAGCAGGACGGCCGGCAGAGTGATCAAGGTAGGTTTCGCTCCGAATGAAAGCAGATATATCACTGCTCCGGCAATCGATAAAAGAATAGAGTTTTTCTGCCATGCCCGGATGAAAAGTACAGTTGCCAGCAGACCGGAAAAGAGCATCAACACATCTTTGCGTTCCACGATCCAGATCACGGATTCAATACGCTGGGGGTGCAGGGCAAAACACAATGCCCCGAAAAGAGATGCATATATCGAAAGAGTGAAGGGCCGCTGCGGATTGAAACGCACCAGTTTCAGTTTGCGGAGCAAAAAATAAAAAAGTACGGCATTCAGGCCATGTATCACAATGTTGTGCAAGATGCCGCCCTGATGAAACAACTCTTTGCCCCAGAGCAGATAATCCAGCATCAGTGAGTGCATCACCAATGGGGAGTAGAGTTCAAGCACCGGAGTTTTCAGGTGATAAAGAAAATTCTGCCAGGTCGGATAAAGTAAATATTCTCTGCCGATATAGGCACTGCTGTCCAGCGGGATCTCTTCGTAAGACAATGCCGGCAGATAGAATAGCAGGGTCACCAGAAAGAGGCATACCGCAGCAGTACCGTCTGCATGTTTTTGAGATATTCCACAACTTTATCCATGAATATCACTCTTCTCCTTTGCCGATGCGGTCAAGGCCGGTGCGGATGCGGGAAAGGACTTTGGAAATTTCAAAAAGTTCCGCTTCCACTGTGCTTTCCTCTTTTCCCTGACCGTAAAATGACAGACAGCAGGCAATATTTTCGTAATAAAACGGCATGGAAATCATCCATTTACGGTTAGGAGCCACACGGGTCAGGATCTTTTGCTGTTCCACGACACTGAATTCCCGGTCGCAAATCACCTTTTCAGTTACCGGCATATCCGGATATCTGGCAAGAACCAGTTCCTGAGCCCGTTCAGCATTGACCCCCGCAGCCGCCAGCAATACGATGAATGCCCCGGTATAGCGCAGAGTATCCTGTACCGGCGAATTGTGTTCCCGGCTGTAAATGTGGAAAAAACAATCCCGGTCAAAGCCGTAAACCGCAGCATTCAGGCCGGAAAGATTCACGTAATCATTCACCGGCTGCTGTAAAGTGGTGATCAGCGGGGAAAGTTTCCGGGCCCGGTGCCCGAAACGGATCAGGGTTATGCCGGGGATCAGGTGGTGGTAATCGGTCTTTTCCAGCAGCCGCATGGCTACCAGATCGGCACATAACCTGCTGACCGTCGGCAGCGGCATTTTCAGCACTCCGGTCAATTCCTTGATCGCCACCGGACGGTCAAGGGAACAGACCGCTTCCAGAACCGCACCGGCTTTGGAAAGAAGCGAACTTTTCATTTTACAACTCCCAGTTTTTCTCTCAGTGCCTGTGCCACCGGCGGCGGGACATACTCCTCAAAGTTGCCGCCGAGTTTGGCGACCTCTTTGACCAGAGAGGAGGAAACAAATGAATTTTTCAGAGTCGGCATCATGAAAATCGTTTCGCACTGGCGTTTCAAATTACGGTTGAGCAACGCCATCTGCAATTCATATTCAAAGTCGGAAAAGGCCCGCAGGCCGCGCAAGATGGCATCTGCCCCGTAATATTCCAGTGAGTCGACCAGCAGTCCGTCGATGGATACGACCTCGACGTGATCCAGTTTCATACAGCTCCGGCGGATCAGTTCGCAACGTTCCTGCATGGTGAATATGGGGGATTTGGCAGCGTTGACTGCCACTGCAACAATAACCCGGTCAAAGAGCAACCCGGCCCGCTCCACCAGGTCGAGATGTCCGTTGGTAAAAGGGTCGAATGATCCGGGATATAATACGGTTTTCATCTTTTTTCCTTTGACTTTTATTTCGTGCTGGTGTATAATATAAGTGGCAACAGTGGAAAATACAATTTTTTAAACGGCAAAGAAGCAAATCTTACAGAAAAAAATGAGAAATCTCATTAATTTTTTTGAAAATATCCAACCTTTCAAGTTTCAAAAAGTAATTACTGCGATCGGCGTTTTTGACGGTGTTCATCTCGGCCACCGGGAAATAATCCGGCGTGCGGTTTTGCGGGCACGGGAAAAGAATATGCCGGTTCTGGCGTTGAGTTTTTCACCGCACCCCCGGCAGTTGCTCCGGCCCGCTGATCCGCCGAAACTGCTGATGCCGGAAAGCGAAAGGATCCGTCTGCTGCATGAGGCCGGAGCGGATGTATGTGCTTTTATCAACTTCACATTGGAAACCGCCAATATGGAGCCTGATGAATTTTTGCGGCACCTGCGGGAGGAAAGCGCATGTGAAATCGCCGGTATCTGTGTGGGAAGCAACTGGAAATTCGGCAGAAACGGCCGGGGAAACCGCGAAGTGCTTGCGGAATTCTGCCGGAAAGAAAAATGGTCATTTGATGCGGTCGATGAATTGGAGTTCCGCGGGCGAACGATCAGTTCCACTGCGATACGTCAGGCCATAGCGCAAGGGGATCTGACAAGTGCCGGAGAAATGTCCGGCAGGGCTGCAACTCTCTACGGTGTGGTGGAAAAAGGTTTTCATATCGCCGGAGAATCATTGAGTGCGCCAACGGCTAATCTGGCGGTTTCCGCCGGAATATTGCCGCCGGATGGCGTTTACAGCGGCAGTGTTGAAATCGGCCGGGAGGTGTTCCCGGCGGCTGTCAATATCGGAGTGGCTCCGACTTTTGGAAATGGTTTGCGGCGGGTGGAGATCCATCTGATCGGTTTTTCCGGAAATCTTTACGGGGCGGAATTGAGCGTGGCTCTGTACCGCTTTCTGCGGCCGGAAAAACGTTTTGATTCTCCGGAAGAGCTGAAAGAACAGATCGCTGCTGATATCAAATCAATAAAAAATGATCATCTCAACCGTTTGCAAAGTATGTAAAACGGTGTTATATTAAACATCAAGTACGTTTGGGGTGCTGTATCTGACGTAGATGCGGCTGAGAGTAAACCCATGAACCTGAACCGGGTAATGCCGGCGTAGGAATTACGGTACAACGCTTTCCAATGCGGCAAGCGCGTAGTTCCCCGGAATATGCGCTTGCGGAAATATTCGCACCGTTTGCGCATGCAAAGGGGCAAAATGCCCCGGAAAGGAAAGCGAAAATGTCACAAACTCCGGAAAATCTCATCTCTTCGGCCATCGTCAGTAAATTCTGCGGCAAACTGCTTGACGGTTTGCATCTGGATGTCGCCATTGTCGGCGGCGGACCGTCTGCGCTGGTCGCCGCTCACGATCTGGCTGCCCGGGGGATCAAGGCGGCGATTTTTGAAAGAAAACTTGCTCCCGGCGGCGGCACCTGGGGCGGCGGCATGCTTTTTAACGAAGTGGTCGTTCAGGATTCAGCTTTACAGATCCTTGATGATTTCCAAATCCGCCATGAAGCTTTGAATGATGCTCCGGGATATCACACTCTGGATTCCGTGGAAATGGCCAGCGGACTTATTTTCGGCGCACTCCGGGCCGGTGCAAAGATTTTCAACAGTGTTTCAGTGGAAGATATCGTATTCAAAGAAGGTAAAGTCAACGGACTGGTCATCAACTGGACTCCGGTGGAAAGATTGGGAATGCATGTCGATCCGCTGACGGTCATTGCCGATTGTGTGCTCGACGGTACCGGGCATCCCAGTGAGATCATCCGGTTGGCCACTGATAAAGCCAAAATCAAATTGGATACTCCCACCGGCGGTATTCTCGGTGAAAAACCGATGTGGGTCGACAGCGGCGAAGCATCGACCGTCGAAAATACCCGGGAGTATTTCCCCGGACTTTTCGCATGCGGCATGAGTGCCAACAACGTTTCCGGCGGTTACCGGATGGGACCGGTTTTCGGCGGAATGCTGCTTTCCGGCCGCAAAGTCGCCGCTTTGATCGCTGAAAGGCTGAAAAAATGATTTCGCCGTTTGCCAATCATGCCGAAAGGATCGCCGCATTTGAAGCAAGTTTCATCTATCCGGTGGTAAGTTCGGAGTTTTGTTCCGGCCGCGAGGTCACAGAGGTGATCTGTGACCTCGCTGAAAATGGCGCAAAGGTGGTTCAACTCCGGGAAAAGCACCGCAGTGATGCCGATCTATATGCTCTGAGCTGTCTCTGCCGGGAAATTACTGCCCGTTATCACATGCTGCTGTTTATCGATGACCGTTTGGATATCGCAATGGCTTGCGGTGCAGATGGCGTACATCTGGGACAGGATGATCTGCCGGTCGCTGCCGCCCGGAAAATCGCCCCGGAATTGATCATCGGTGCTTCAACTCACAATGCCGCTGAAGTTATTGCCGCCCAAAAAGACGGATGCAGTTATCTGAATATCGGTCCGATATTTCCGACTCAAACTAAAAGTGTGGCATGCGGGGCATTGGGCATGGAGTTATTCAATGAATTGAAATTGCTGGTCAATGTGCCGTTTTCAGTGATGGGCGGAATCAAAGAACCGCATATCGAAATTCTTGCCGCCGCCGGTGCAGAACATATTGCTATGGTTACTGAAGTTATTGCCAAACCGCAGTTGTGCCGATTGCAGCGTAAAGGATAATGAATATCGGGCGGCCCTTTCTCCAAAAAATCTCCCTGCGGCCGCGGGAGAGCGGCCTCGCCGCTCGTGCTTCGCACTCGGCGGTTTCAGTCGATTTTCCGGAGGCCTCGCTCTCCGTCACTCCGTCGGCTTACGCCTTACTCGTAACTGCGAGTAAGGTAGTTTTTAATAATATTGTTTACGCCGCTCATTTTGCGGCGTAAACAGGCCGCTGACTGCGGGCCGCCCGCTCGGCGGGTTGCGAGGTGTCTCGCCGCTCCGATGTCGCGGCTCAATCAGAAAGTTTGTAAATCATTACCACTTTCGGGGGTACGGGGGCGGAGCCCCTGTCAAG
>JAFVZS010000078.1 GCA_017508015.1 Lentisphaeria bacterium | reverse complement strand
GTAAACTCCTTGCGATTTATGTTGGTTGGCGAACCAAACATAACATAGCACGGGGTTTACTTTTTTTAAACTTGAAGCTGAAGCTATTCGGCAACATACCGGCGCAGCCGGTAGTTTTTTTACGCTGAAGCGATATAAAAAAACGGCTGACACCGCAAAGTGCCAGCCGGGATTTCACAAAAGTTAAAACAACCACTTATTTTTTCACACAGAAGTAGTAGCGGCGCTCACCGGGATTGGTCGCCGGTTTTCTTTCCAACTCCTGATTGGTCATCACCGAAGCATGTCCGTCAGCCCACAGCACCGGCATCTGCGTATAATTGGCATGACGGCCATCCGGAGTTTTGCTGTCGTAAATAAAACCGAACTGTGTGATTTGGCTGCGGTCACTGTAACGGTCACTGGATTCGCCGATGATCAAAGTTTCCGATGGGGAATCCATATCGGTCGGTCGGGTGAAACCATCCTGTCCCAGAGAATCGGCAGCATAACCGATATAGGTCGATCCCAAATTGGCCTGACGGTCTTTGTCATTGGAGTTCAACCCGTAACCGCCTTTCAAGGCGACCTGTGACCATTTGGTTTCATCGAAAAGCGTACCCAATTCACTTTCCGGCCATGACGGGCAGAGGAAAATTCCGGTGGAAAGAGCCTGACCGCGCTGGGTGTCATTTGTCGGAAAACTGCCGACAGCATAGGTGTAAATGTATGCTTTCCATGACATCATCTGACGTCCGCCGAAATCGGCTTTATAAATATAGGCCGCAGGGTAGACATTGAAATCATTGACATACTGCAAAGCCCCGTTACCCATCTGCTTCATATTGTTGATGCAACTGGCGACCCGGCCGCGCTCACGGGCGGAGTTGAGGGCGGGAAGCAGGATCGCCGCTAAAATGGCGATGATCGCGATGACCACGAGAAGTTCGATAAGAGTAAACCGGGTGCGGTTTACTCCGGCATGCCGGAGTTGTTTCATTTGCATATCCCCTTGTTTGAGTTTGGTAATTATTCAGCAATTCAAATGCTAACAGTATATATTATACTCAAAACAAGGCGATCGCGCAAGTATTATTATGGGCACAACAATACTTATTACGGGCAAAAAACGGCGTTCCCGGCTCCCGGATGATCTTTGAAACTCCTCAAAAAAAACACCACCGGAACCGGCAGATTTCCTGCCGGAACCGGTGGATATATGCGGTTCAGAAATGTTATTTCAACTCAACAGCTTCGATTTTCACATCGACCGGTGCTTTCGGTCCCGGCCCGGGGCGGCCGCAATAAATTTGCAGAAACGCCACCGGTTCGGTCAACGGCATTTTGGCTTCCCGGCCGCTGTAAAGCATGCCGTCATGGTTGCTCCCCGGCACACAGAGCAGCGTCACGCCGCCGGTAAGATCTTTGCGGGTGTAGAATGTGGCAATATTTTTGCCATCTTTATCCAGACACTTCACATAGAATTGATCACCGCTGACAAAATTCGCCGATGTCACTTTGATTGCAAGCTGATGCTCTTTCAAAATAAATGGCCGCACCTGAATTTTGGCGATCAGATAATCATAACGTTTCTGATATTTAACTTCGCCTTTCAGCGTGACTGCGCCATCGGCCAGCGTGCCGGAAGCCTGCGCACCGGGAATATGAGCATTGAGCACCCGGAGCATGGCAACTGCCCCCGGAGCATCCATTACCGGGATATCCACACCGGAAAAACCCGTAGAATTTTCCAGAGTTATATTGCGGATCTCCACATCGTAATCCGCCGCCGGCCCCGGACGGCCGCAATAAAACTGCAATGAGACGACTTCAGAGGTAATCGCACTTTTGACATCCCGGTCAAAACTGATCACGCCCCGGCCGCTCTTTCCCGGAGTGCAAGTAAGTTTATTCCAGCCGCCGGATAAGTTTTCCCGGCTTACGAATGAAGCGACGATCTTGCCATCCTTGTCAAGAGCTTTCACATAAAATGCATCACCGGGAACATAATTTGCAGACTTGACTTCCAACACCAATGTTTTACCGTCAAGCACTACCGGATCGATCTGCACTCTGGCGATCAGATATTTGTATCCGGTGAAACTGCCCTCACCTTTGAGCGAAATCGCAGTGCCATCCAAGGCAAGTTCATAAGCGGCTTTTTTGCCGCTGATATAACAGGTCTGAACCTTCTGCATCAATACGATATCCCCGGCATACAGCACAACACCGCTGACCGCCGCCAGCAACAATGACAACAACTTTTTCATAAACATTCCTCCTTTTTGGTGTATGAAATCATTTCACATTGCACTCTTCATATTTTTGCAAAATTGCTGCGAACCACTTATCCGTGACCCTGTTATCCCTCAAATCGCGGTAGAGCTGATGCTGAAAATCCGACAGGATCGAACGTTCCGGATGTTTTTTCTGTTCAATCAGTTTCGACAACAGCGATTCGACTGCCGGTATATTATATTTTGCAAATTCCATCAGCCATTGTTTCTGCCAATCCCGCAAAAGTTTGGTTTCCGGAAAAATTTTCGCAAAACTTACCACTTTTTCCATGCCATACCAATCGAATTGCGCTTCACCGTTTTCCACAGTGACCCGGCATTCATAAACATTTTTGAAAGTTGAATAAACCTCTCCCGGCGCAATATTCACTCCCATTACAATATCCCGTCTGCCCGGATATGCGTTACCATGCGGAATATATTTTTCCGGCAGAAATCCCCACTCATATTCATCTTCATATTTCTTTGCAGTCGCAGGGGCTTCTTTGATCAGCATGCCGCCGGCTGAACCGATAATATTTCCGGCCGGATCGGAAATTTTATTATTGATATCAAAATACAGCGGCCCGGTCACAGAAAAAATATTTTTTTCATCTTTCCGGCAATCATCGCCCCGGGGAGTTTTTTCATTCCCCGGATAAAATCTGAACAGCGTAATACTTTTGACCCTTTTGCCCAATACTGCGGCCGCCGCTGCTTTGTGATGACCGTCAAGCAGCAGCGCGATCGTACCCTGCATGGCGAATGCTATGCTCCGCGGCAGTGTTTTCTCATCTTCTTTCTGAAATCTTTCAATATAGTGGTCGATCCTCTCCGTATTCATCTTTCCCGGATCCTGTGTCGGCCATAAAAATACCGGACAGGGACACCATAAGCATCGCCAGTATGTACCGAATAATCCCACTCCGGCACCGCGTTCATGATTCAGAAAAAACTCCGAACATCCATCGGCATTATGTTCCTCTTTGACCGCCGGATAAAATTCATATTCGGCAGCAACATAGATCCCATCATCAAACAATCCCAGCAAAGGGGTTATTTTACGGAGTTCATCCCGCAAATTCTTATAACCGCTGTTGATTTGATCTTCAACCGCAACGCACTCCTCTCTTGACATCATACTGCCATACCCGGTCCACAAAGAGCCGGTACAGGTCGGACACGCCATGTGGGCATAAACCAGCGGCCGGTCGCCGCAAAAAATCTCCCAGTACCCATCATTGCTCTGCGGTGTGGCATAAATTTCGCCACGACCGTTGTTTAATTGAAAAAGCAATGCATTGGCACACAAGCTGTTTCTTGATTGCAGAGTTGAAATAATTTTTATTTGAGGTTTTTTCATTTTATCATCAATACTCCGAAAAACAAAAGAATATAGCACATATTCAGCCGCAGAGCAAATGTTTTACGGAGAAAAAGTAAAAAAACATCTTGTAAAGTTTTTTCCGCAATATATATTATGAAGAAAATCTATAATACAACTGACACGGAGAATATCATGTATACCCCCCCGGTAAAACTTTATGAAACCCCCGAAATCACCGGAATCAACCGCCTGCCGGCAAGCGGCGCACCGGTGGCGGAAAATGAACGCTTTTACCTCGACGGCCAGTGGGATTTCAAACTTTTTGACCGGCCGGAAAATATGCCGGAAAATATCAACAGTATCGTTTTCGATAAAATCACCGTGCCATCCAACTGGACTCTGGGCAACTTCGGCGACCTGCCGCATTATACCAATGTCGTCATGCCCTTTGACAATGATCCGCCATTCACACCGGAAAAAAATCCCTGTGCCGTCTACCGCACGACTTTCACCCTGCCGGAAAAATTCTCCGGCCGCCGGATCGTTCTGCATATCGGCGGCGTGGAAAGCTACTTTGAACTTTTCCTCAACGGCCGCTTCCTCGGCATGGGAAAAGATACCCGGCTCCCCTCGGAATTCGACCTGACCGCCATGCTCATCCCCGGTGAAAACACCCTCATTGCCAAAGTTATCCGTTATTCGGATTCCAGTTACATCGAAGATCAGGATCAGTGGTGGATGGCGGGCATCTACCGCTCATGTTTCATCTACTCCACCAACTTCGCTTATTTTGAAGATATTTTTATCAACGGCGACTGGGATCATCAGAAACATACCGGCATTTTTGACTTCAACTGCCATCTGGGATTCCACTTTGCCAAATATCTCGCCCAGCACGGCCCGGATGCCGATCTTACCGTGAAATTCTCCCTTACAGATTCCGGCAAGGTAAAAATCGCTGAATACAGCGGCACGGTCGACCGTCACTTCCGTATCGACGGCTACAAATTCCACGCCCGGCTGATTATGGATAACGTTTCGCCGTGGTCAAGCGAAACCCCCACGCTCTACAACTGCACCGCCGAACTCTTTGATCATGACGGCACTTTACTCGATTCGCGCACCATGCGCACCGGATTCCGCAATGTGCGCATCGAAAACAATTCCCTGCTCGTCAACGGCAAACGCATCATGATCAAAGGTGTAAACCGCCATGAACATGACCCGTTGACCGGCAAGACCCTTACCCTTGAAAATATGCTTGAGGATATCAGACTGCTCAAGCAATACAACTTCAACGCCGTCCGCACCTGTCATTACCCCGATGATGAGCAGTGGTACGATCTCTGCGACCGATACGGCATCTACCTGTTGGATGAGGCCAATATCGAATCGCACGCCAATTTTGAGACCATCTGCCGTGATCCGCGCTGGAAAAATGCTTTCATTTCCCGCGTTGAACGCATGGTGTTGCGTGACCGTTCCCACGTTTCCATCATCGCCTGGTCACCCGGCAATGAATCCGGCGACGGCGAAAACCACACCGCCGCACTGGAAAAACTCCGCACGCTCGACGATTCCAGAGTGATCTTCCACAACTGCGAAACTCACGCCAACTGGAACCAGCTCGGCCACGCCGACACCGGCGGCAACGATGCCCTCAATCAGATATTCTGCCCGATGTATATCGGCATTGATGAATTGAGAGCCTACGATGACAACCCCGAAACCACCCGTCCGGCGATCATCATTGAATATGCTCACGCCATGGGCAACAGTTCCGGTTCGCTCTGCGACTACTGGGATCTCTTTTATTCCGGGAAAAAAACGCAGGGCGGCTTCATCTGGGACTGGATGGATCAGGGAATTTTACAGCACGATGCCAACGGCAAACCATTCTACGCCTACGGCGGGGATTTCAATGATTTTCCCAATGACTCCGACTTCTGCTGCAATGGTATGCTCGCTTCCGACCGTTCACTGCACGCCGGGATGTATGAATTCCGCCATCTGGTGCAGGAGATCCGCATTGCCGATCTGGGAAACTTCAACTTCCGCCTGACCAACTGCCGCGACTTCACCGACCTGAAAAATTTTGCCGGTTCGTGGCGCATTGAGAAAAACGGCCAAACCGTCAAATCCGGCGAACTTCCGGCATTTCAACATCTGATGCCGGGGGAATTTACCGATTTCGCCATCGGCAACAGCGGTTTGTCACGCCGGGATGATGAGGAAATTTTTATCACTTTCACCTTTACCGCCGCTAAAGATCTTCCGGCGATCCCCGCCGGCACACTGCTGGCCCACGATCAATTTGATCTGACGGCACTCATTCCCGCCACGCCCCGGCCGAAATCACTTGCACAGCCCATTTCCGCTGAAAAAAACGGCGGGATCGTCACCTTATCCAACGCCGCCTGCCAGTTGCGCTTCTCCCCGGAAAATAATCTGCAGCTTTTTGCCGGAAACAATTTGATCGCCTCTGACCTTTTTGAAGGCAATCTTTTCCGCGCCCCGACCGACAATGATATCATCAAAGGTAAAGCACTCGATGTGCAGGAGTGGAAACCTTACTGTCAATGTATGAAAGCCGGTCTGGATAAATGCATAAGCAAAATCACCGGATACCAACTGGAAGATCACACGTTGAAAATAAACCGGAAAATCGTCTGCAGCGGCGGCACGGTGCTTTTCGATCAGACGATCACCATGCTGGATGACGGTTCATTTGCGGTGCAGTGTCAATACCGCATCCCTGAATCATTTCCGACTCTGCCGCGGGTCGGCGTAAGTGCCACATTGCACAATATGGATGAGTTTGAGTATTTCGGCCGCGGCCCCTTTGAAAACTATATCGACCGCAAACGGGCGGCCATGATCGGAACTTACCGCACCAGTGCCACCCAAAACAGCCGCTTCAATTACGTCGTGCCTCAGGAACACGGCAACCGTACTGATACCAGAATGGTGAAGTTCCCGGGAAAAAAATTTCACTCTCCACTTCTACGGTGAACCGGTCTTTGAATTTACGGCCACCAAATTCACCATTGCCGAATTGTTTGCCGCCAAACATCCCTGCGAGTTGCCGGAGCATGAGGAAACATTCCTTTTCCTTGATCTTCAGCAGCGGGGGATCGGTACCGGT
>JAFVZS010000077.1 GCA_017508015.1 Lentisphaeria bacterium | reverse complement strand
TTGTCAGAATGATATGGGTGGACTCCGGTCATGAATAAAACGGATAATGAGCGGATGATCCGCCCCGGCAGCAAAAGCGGGGCGATGAAAAAGGTTTATGAAACGGCTCTGGCGGTGGCTCCGGGCAAATCCAATGTTCTGCTTCTGGGTGAAAGCGGCACCGGTAAAGAGGTGATCGCCCGTTACATCCACGATCACAGCAACCGCACCGGACTTTTTGTGGCGGTGCATTGTGCGGCATTGACGGCAACTTTGCTTGAGGATGAACTTTTCGGCCATGAACGCGGCGCATTCACCAATGCAGTCGCCATGCGCCGCGGCCGTTTTGAATTGGCCGATCACGGCACGATTTTTCTCGATGAGATCGGCGAAATCGATGCCGCTACCCAGGTGAAACTGCTCCGGGTGCTGGAAACCCGCAGTTTTGAGCGGCTCGGCGGCAGTGAAACGATCACCAGCGATTTCCGGTTGATCGCCGCGACCAACCGGGATTTGAAAGCGATGGTGGAAAAGGGCGAATTCCGTGAAGATCTCTTTTACCGTTTGAGTGTGGTGGATCTGCATCTGCCGCCGTTGCGGGAAAGAAAAGATGAGATACCGGAATTGGTCAATGCTTTCATCAAAGAATTCGCCGCTGAAAATATGAAAGATATTTCCGGGATCACTCCGGAAGCGTTGGCGATGTTGAGTGCCAATGAGTGGCAGGGCAACATCCGGGAGTTGCGCAACTGCATTGAAAAAATGGTGGTGCTGGCGACCGGAAATGTGTTGGATACGGCGGATGTGCCGGAGTTCCAGACGCCTCCGGCAGTAAAAAAAGCCCCGGAAGATCCGCTGAATCTGGAAAATTCCGAAAGAGAATTGATCCGCAAGGCCCTTGCCGAGTGCGGCAACAACCGGGCCGCCGCCGCCAGAAAACTGGGCATCAGCCGCAGAACTCTTTACCGTAAGCTGGAAAGCATGGATGCTGAAAATGATTGAAAGAAGAAAGCTTGAGCAAATCCTGCCGGAAATCAATTACGATGAAGCCAAGGTGCCGTTGCGCGAAGTGCCATCCGCATTGATCATGAATAATGGTCAGAGGGTGGATAATGCCTGGCAGTGGATGAATTTGCGCCGTCCGGAGATCATGGATTTTTACCGCCGTGAGGTATTCGGTGAAACTCCGGCGATGCCGGAAATGATGAAACACGAAATTTTGAGCGTGAAAGATGATGCGCTCGACGGCAGGGCGATCCGCAAAGAGATCAAAATGACCTTTTCCCACCGGGGCAATTCCCGCAGCTGGACTATGCTGTTGTATATTCCGAAAAATGCCAAAGGCAAAGTGCCGGTGACGCTCGGTTTGAATTTCCGGGGCAACCATGCCGCTTCTCCGGAAAATGATGTGATCATGACCGGCAGAAAATGCGATGGCAGTTGGGTGGAAGAGCAGCGGGGCATCCAGAGTGACCGTTGGGAATTTGCCAACGTCATCGGGCGTGGATTTGCCTCGGCAACGGTCTGCTACCATGATATATTCCCGGATTTTGCCGCCGGTGAAGCGTGGAAGCAGAGTATATATGGTCTGCTGTATCCGGAAAAATCCCCCGCCGAACTCAATGCGAAGTATTCGGCGATCGGGGCATGGGCATGGGGATTGAGCCGGATGCTGGATGTGTTGAGCAGTGAAGAAAAGATCGATTGCAGCAGGGCGATGGTCACCGGTCACTCCCGGCTGGGCAAGACGGCACTGTGGGCAGGGGCGAATGATGCGAGATTTTCCGTGGTGGTCTCCAATGATTCCGGCCACGGCGGGGCGGCACTTTTCCGGCGGTGTCTGGGGGAGAATATCGAAGTGCTGGTGACCAATTTCCCGCATTGGTTTGTTTCCGGTTTTGATAAATATGTCGGCAAGGATGCGGATTTGTCCTTTGATCAGCATTTTCTGCTGTCGTTGATTGCGCCGCGTTTCCTTTGCATCGGCAGTGCCACGGAAGATCTGTGGGCCGATCCCAAGGGGGAATTTCTGGCGGGATTGCACGCATCAGAAGTTTACCGGCTTTTCGGAGCGACAGGAATGCCGGTAACAGAACATCCGGCGCCGGATGTGAATGTGACCGGAGAAGTCAGTTATCATCTGCGCACGGGCGCACATAATATATTGTGGCAGGATTGGGATCATTATTTGACGGTGGCAGAGACGGTTTTTGGTTGTAAATTGTTGAAAAAATAAAAAACAGCAGAAAAAGTTTATTTTTGAGCTTGCAAAGTTGTCGAAACGTGGTATATTATGCCTCCGTTGCGCTGAAAAGGGTGTAACGGAGGCTGTTTAATAACCGGTTGGGAAAAAAGTTCAAAAAACTTCGAGTCTCTGCTTGCAAAAGTAAAAACCGGTGATATATTAAGAATCCGTTGCGTGTTAAGTGCGACGAGGTTGCTTGATAAACTGCTGATGAGCGGTTCGGAATAAAAAATGAAAAATTTTTGAAAACGGACTTGCAAAAATAAAAATCAGTGGTATATTAAGAAACTGTTGCTCCGAAAACGG
>JAFVZS010000007.1 GCA_017508015.1 Lentisphaeria bacterium | reverse complement strand
TATACCGAGGTGATCAGGGTGTTGGTTATGCTGAATGCGGCCACCAACACGATGAATATGAGCAGAAAAAACATCATAAGTTTTTCGACTTCCAACACTTCAAGAAAGTTCCGGTTGGCGTCTTCCCAGCCGACGATCCGGAATCCGTTGAGTTCAACGGCCAGATCATTGAGCATCTGGCGCTGATCAAACGGGTCCGGCCCCCAGCCGTAGATCGCTGTGGCACAGGGATAAAGTCCGGTGATCCGGTCCGGTTCAAAGAGCAGATCTGCCGCATCACCGGTTCCGGCAAAAAATACCAGTTGATCAAAGTCAGATTTTCCCAATTCGTAGATGCCGGAAACGGTGAATTCCGCCGGAAGGTAAGCGGTGCTGTCATCATTCAATTCAATGCCGCCTTCAGCGTTGAATTTAACCAGATCAGTCAGATTTTTTGCTGAATGCACCAGAAATTTATCTCCGACAGACAACTGCCATCTGCGGGCCATGTAAGTGCTTATTACGGCATAGTGGGCATCGGTATTAAAGTCGTAATCCAAACGCAATGAACCATGTTTGATATATTTATCCAGATGCAGATGCTGTGTCAGGGCTTCCGGAGAAGCGGCAAACATCATGCTTTGGGTATCCAGCTGCTGGATTTTGTGACCGAAGCGGTTGGCCGCAGCATATTGCACCAGAACCGGACTTTGAATTACCGGAGTTCCGTTGGCCGCATGTTTGGCCAGAGTCTCTTTCACCCGTTGAAAATCTCTTTCAGACATCGGCCCGCGCGGACCGTAAATTTGAAAGTGCGACTGGGTTTCGATCAGCTTTTCTTTCATCTCTCCGGAAAAACCGCTCATAACTGCCATGACCACCAGCAGCACCATCACTCCCAGTGTTACTCCGAGAATACTGGTCAGCGTGATCAGAGATACCGCATTGCGGCGCGGTTTCAAATAACGGAATGCCAGAAAAAATTCATACATCATACAGAATCGTTCCGGTTGGGTTCTTATTGTTGATCAGTAATTGATTCTGCAGTCTCTGCATGGCAGAATATCCGGCGCAAATAGTTGTCCCGGATCAGCGTGTCACCGGTAAAGCACCAGGAAATTGCCAGCGGCAGGATCGCCACTGAGAAAAAGTAAAGATAAAGACGGCTGCGCCAGTTGCCGCGCAAACTGTACAATATGATGCCGCCGCCGATGATCGACGTGATGCCGAGATTGATCAGGAAAAGTCTGGTAATGGGCAGTGAGGCGGCATATTCCTGGATCAGGGAATCCCGCATGAACCAGCAGACGGTTTCAAGTATGCCGGTGAGCAGCAGAAACAATCCCCAGACATTGAGCATCCAGTTGAATGAACGGTGATGTCCGCCATTGTTGAAGTACGCCTGAATTCCCATGGCGATCAACAGGCTCAACGCCGGGAATGCCACAAAAATCATTCCGGCCGGAGCATTGCGCAGAAGTGTCAGAAGCATCAGTGAACTGATCAGTGCTGTCATGGCAAAACGGCAGAGCGGCTGGCGGATCAATCTGCCCCATGCCTCTTTGCCGGCCATAATTACGGTCGGCAGCAGGATTATCACCGGGAAACAGCCGAGCAGCATGGCGGCAAAATAAGCATAATAAGGCGCACCGGAACCCAGTGACATCCGGAATCCGGAAAAAGAGAAAAACTCCTGCCAGTAACCGGGAACCATGCCGGATACGGCAATGGCCCAGGGAATCACCGGCAGTATCGCAGAAATCAAATAGACCGGAATGGTAAAGAGCAGTTCTTCAGTACGGTGCTCAACGATCAAAAACAGGATGATCGCTGCAAGCGGAAAGATCAGTGCATAGGAGCCGCCGGTCAGAAAAGCCAGGGCCGTGAAAATGCCGCTGAGTACCAATATGAGAAATTTGCGCCGGTTGAAGCGTTCCTCTTGAGTCGCCAGAAATAATGCTCCGGAAGCGCCGGAAACAAACATGGTGAATATGGCGGTTTCCGGAAGTGAATTGCTTAAGAACAATCCCAGCGAAAAGCTCATGCAGATCGTGGCCGCCAGAGCTGCCAGCTTTTCATCACGCAGAGTCTGCTGAATGATCAATGCGGTCAGCAAAGCGGTTATTCCGATCGCCAGTGTTGCCGGCAGACGTGAGGCGAAGCGGTTGACTCCGAAAAGTTTGAAACTGGCAAGTGTCAGCCAGTTGGCCATCGGCATTCTGTCTCTCTGTAATTCTCCCTGATAAACCGGTACGGTACGGTTGCCGCACATCATCTCGCAGGTTATTTGCCGGTGACAGTTTTCGGTGCCGGTCAATACCGGCCGGTTGTTGAGCGGCAGAATGTACAGCATGATAAAAAACAGAAAAATCCAACCGAAATATTTCATTTTTGTTCTCCTGAGTAACGGAAAATTTTACAATTTTGTCTGGAGTTGAATTTTACTGCACTTAAATCTTCCGGCAGAAATGAATCCAATTCTCCATTGGCATAAACCACGATCACATCCCCCTGGTGCAACGCTTCTTTTATTTCAGCGGCCAATTGATCCGGCGGCAGATCGTCGGAACTTCTGCCGACACTGCGCACCGGGAACCCGGTAACATAACTGATGGCCGCCCGGGTGGAATCATCCGCAAAAAATATCGGATTGTAACGGGAAATTTCCGGCAGCATCTGCGCCAGTTCCTCCCGGTCGGGAATGGATGCAAGCCGCCTCCACGGCACTGCCGGAGGCAGAGTCAGCATGACAAAACCGATGGCAAAGCAGAGGAAAAATCCTTTGTCGGCGGTTTTGTCGGATTTCAGCACCAGATAGATCCAGAAAAACGGTATCAGCAGGGCAATGGCCGGGCGATAGACGGATTGTCCGTAAGAGAGTGTGGTCAAACCGGCCGGCAGGTCAACTTTGAGCATCCTGGCCAGAGAAGGCAGAAGAAAATAGATCAGTATCATGGCGAAGATCACGGCGGTGGTCAACGCCATGCGGTTCAGACGTCTGCCGGCAAGGGCGCGCAATTCAAGCTTATCCAGGTAAACTGCGAATGTCAGAAAAATCACCGGCATAAATGCCAGCACCACGCCGCTCCATGAAAAGAAACGGCTTTGAGCGATCAGTGCCGCCGCTGCCGCTCCGGTTATCCCTGCAATCAGAGCTGCCGACTTTTCAAATATTCTGCTGCTCCGGCGGGTGATGAAAAGACCGGCCGCCGCCAGAGAAACGGCCAGAGCCAGCAGCGGCGCCGCTGAAGCAGACGTGCCGAGCCACCATACCGGTGGAAAGCAAAGATAGAATCCGGCCGCATTGCCCGGGTGGAGCAAATGCAGTTTCGCTGCTGTCAACCAAAGCAATCCGGCAGTAAACAATGTGGCCAGAGCCGCCGGCAGTTTCGGCATTACCGTGCCGGATACCCACGGGAAAAATGATTTGAGCATTACGGCAAAATCATATTCTCCGGCCGTCATCAATCCCCGGTAATTGATCGATGCGATATAGAGCAGTACGGCCAGAAAAACTCCGGCCCACGGCATCAGATTGAAATTCTCTTTTTTCATATAAAAATCCGGAAAAACCTACTTACTTTTATATAATATACAGTCTCCGGCAGATTAAATCAAGCCGGTTAACAGAAAAAGCGTTGTACCATCAGCATATATACTGCGGTTCCGGCGATGATCGAGAGCAGGGGATTTTTTTTCCACCAGTGCAGAGCGATCACGGTGATCGAGGCGGTCAATTCCGGCAGACCGAAGCCGCCCTGGGCAAAAGTCCGGTCGCGGTATGCTGAACAAATACAGTATATTACAAGCATGGCGATTGCCGCCGGAGAGAGCACTTTGCCGACATAAGTGATTATGCCGGGACACTTTTTCCCGGAGGAAAACAGGAGAAATGGGAATGCCCTCAACAGTATGGTGATCACCGCCGTTATTGCGATGACCGATATGATGGTAACGGTCTGTGCATTCATGATCGATCCTCAGTAAGGGAAAATTGTTTTTCCAGATTCTTGCGCAAGGCGATAAAGGTCACGGTCATCATGATCATCGCCGGAATCAGCATATTGCTGACACTGAAAAACGCTCTGCCGGCGATGGCGCAAATAAGTCCGGTCGCCGCCGGTATCCGGTTGCGTTTTTCCCGGCATTGATCGGTCAGCACCACTAAAAAAAGAGCAGTCATGGCAAAATCGATACCTTTGGTGGAAAACGGCAGGAATTTTCCGGCCAGAGCCCCGATGGTGACTCCGCAGACCCAGTATGAGTGATTGAGCATGGCCACAAACAGACAGTAGAGGGTATTGGCATGCCGGTCGGGAAAATTGCTTTCAGCTTCCAGGGCAAATGTTTCATCGGTAAGGCTCCAGATCAGGTAGAATTTGCGCCGGAAGCCGATCCCCCGGAATTTTTCCAGCAAGGATAATCCGTACATGGCATAACGGATATTGAGAAAAACAGTCAGCAGTGCGACATCGATCAATGCCATACGGTTGTCGATCCAGTCGACGATGGCAAATTGCAGTGCGCCGGAAATGCTGGTCAAACTGCTGAGAAATGCCCAGAATACAATATCCGGCCGCTGAATTTTTCCGGCCAGCAGTATTCCGGCGGCCATTCCCATGGCGGTGTAGCCCATAAGTACGGGCAAAGAGGCGTAAAAAGCCTGATAAAAGATACGTTTTCTGGTCATCTGTTTTTTATCCGTGGAAAAGTTATTTGGCTTAATGTAATATGAAAAACGGAAAAAGCAAATGGAGTATGAATTTTTCTGCTTAAAAAGTGTTCAGCGGCTTGCAAATCTGACAAAACGGGGTATATTATATGGATTGTAAATGGTTTTTACCGAGAACGCAATGATTTATTGTTTAAAATAAGGAGTTTGAAAAATGGCAGTTCCGAAAAGAAAAACTTCCCGTATGCAGCGTCGTCAGCGCAAAGCCGCCAACCGTTATGAAGGTGTTGCCGCTACCTATTGTTCCGCTTGCGGAGCACCGGTGATGCCCCATCGTGTCTGTGCCGCCTGCGGTCAGTACGACGGCAAGCAGGTCGTTACGGTCGAAGCATAAGCGGTCATTTTTGACCGTCTAACCCGGACGCGAGAGAAATGAGAATCGGCGTTGATGCAATGGGGGGGGATTTCGCTCCCGGTGTCGTTGTTGAAGGTGTCGCGCAGGCACTGGTCGATTTTCCCGATTTGGATATTGTTCTGGTCGGTCATCGCGACCGGGTCGCTTTTTATCTGGAAAAATACGGCATCGCCGGTAATCCGCACCTCGAATTGATTCATGCGCCCAGTGTGTGTGAAATGTCGGAACCCTCGGCGGTGTCTTTGCGTTCAAAACGTGATTCATCCATCACCGTTCTGGCAAAAATGATGAAAGCCGGTGAGATCGATGCCATGGCCACTCCCGGTCATACCGGAGCTACGGTTGCGGCAACGACAGTTTTAGCGCGGACATTGCCCGGAGTTGACCGTCCGGCTTTAGGCGCGAGTATGCCGGCAAAAGAAGACCGTTTTTTATTGATGGATGCCGGAGCGAATCCGGATTGTTCAGTGCACAATATGGTGCAGTTTGCTCTGATGGGTGAAGTTTATGCCCGTTATCTTTATCACAAAGAGCGTCCCCGGGTCGGCTTGCTCAGTGTCGGCGGCGAGGATATCAAAGGCTGTGATCTGACCAAAGAAACTTTCAAACGTTTGGAACAGCTGCCGATCAATTTTATCGGCAATGTGGAAGCCAACACTGCTTTTGAAGGCGTATGCGATGTGCTGGTCAGTGATGGCTTTGCCGGAAATGTGCTGCTCAAAAGTGCCGAAGGTTTGGCCAAAGCAACCGGTTATTGGTTGAAACAGGCACTTAACAAGAGTGCGGCCCGTTTTGTCGGCGCGGTATTGGCCAAGAATGCCTTTACTGAGTTGAAAGCTCACGGTTCATCTGATGTTATCGGCGGAGCACCGCTTCTGGGGATCAACGGTATTTGTATTATCGGCCATGGCGGATCGAATCCGGTGGCAGTGCGTAATGCGATCCGGGTTTCTGCTGAATGTGTCAAGTTTGAGCTGAATCAGCGTATTATCGAAGCAATTGAGGAGGCCGGGGATTTGGCCAAACCGGAAAAGGCGTAAAAGTGAACCGGAAAAAATCCGAAAAGAAATCCCGCAGCTCTGATGCCGGAACTCCGGCGGAAGAGTCCGTTTTGCCGATCCGTGAATTGATCTGGCGCGAATCCCTTATCTTTGTCTGCACATTCATTTTCTTTACCGTTTTTGCCCGCATGGGAATCGATCCGCATCATGATGGAGTAATGCTTATTCCCGCACTCCGGGTCGCTGAAGGGGGAGTCGTTTTCCGGGATGTTTTCTGTCAATACGGTTTGCTGGTTCCGTTGCTGCAAGGTGCGGCAGTGGCACTGTTCGGTGGTGAATTGCTGGTGATCCGGATGTTGACGGTGCTGTTTTACTCCGGCAGTGCGGTGTTGCTGGATCTTTTGTGGCGCAGATATCTGCCATCAAAAATTTCATGGTTGACGGCAGTGTTGTTTTGTCTGCTTGCCCCCTGTATGATCGTTACATTTCACAGCTGGAACAGTGTATATGCCCTCTTTTTTATGCTGTTATCCGGATTTTTTCTGTTGCGTTATCTGGAATCCGATGGAAAAAGATACCGGGAGTTGTGTTTTGCCGGAGCGGCTGCCGGGCTGACCTTGGGGTGTCGTACACCTTGCGGGATAGTGACGGTTTTTGCGGCTGTTTTGATTTTGTTGGGGGTCAATTGGTTTACCGGCAAAGAGTGGCGGAAGATCATGAAAGAAGCCGGAACTTATGGCATTGGCATATTTTCAGTACTTCTGTTAGCTGCAGGATATATAAGTTTGACCGGGGCATGGGAGGATTTTTTCAAACAAAATTTCGGTTATGTGAATGATTTTGTTACTCAACGTGGAGCGGGCGGCAGTTGGAAGTATTTTTGTGACAGTATTTTCCCATTTTATCAGGAAGAGTATTATTACTTTAATACATTCTTTGCCCTGATGCCGCTGGGAGCTATGACGATGCTTTATTTTGCCTGCCGCAAAGGTATTTTGTCTGGTCATGAGGTGATGAAAGAGCAATTGCCATTCATCGCATTGCTGATTTTGGGACTTGGCAGCTGGCATCAATATTATCCGGTACCGTGTGTCCGGCATCTGTTTTGGGGCGGTGCGCCGCTTTTCGGTGCTTATCTGGTGATGCTTTGCCGGCTGTGGCAGAATAAATCATACTGGAAAAAGGCCTTTGTCATTGTTTTGACCGTGGTTTTGTTGTGTGCGGTTGCGGTGCGGGTGACCGGTGGAGTAATGCGGTTGAAATCGGCCGGAACCCGGGAAGAGCGCAATGTGGCGGGAATCCGTAATATAAAATTGAACCGGATGGAATGCGGTGTGATCGATATGCTTTTGCTGACTTGCCAACTGCCGGAAAATTTGCGGCAGAGAGGGTTGCTGAATTGGAGTGAAGATTCGCTTTATTCAGCAACAGTACCGCAAAGCGGATTCTGTGATTTGCAATTTTACCGGTTTGAAACGGCGCAGTATCCGGGATACGATTTGAAAATCTTGCAATATGTTGCAGATGAACATCCGCTGTTATTGACGGATCATGAAGCAGTGCCGCCGGGATATGTGATCGCTGCCGAATCGTTTTTTATGGATAAGGCATTCCGGCTGTTGCTGCCGGTACGCTGAAAATTTCTATCTGCATAGTAGTGATTTTCTGATTTCTTGTTATTGTCTTGATTTTTGTGAAAAATATAACCTGCGGTGTCGCATTACGGGCAATCTCTTGCCAAATCGGCGGACTCAAGCTCGGTCGAGTATGGTTATACACTCCCTCGTTTTCGCCTTGATTTGGCTGCGACCTTGCC
>JAFVZS010000076.1 GCA_017508015.1 Lentisphaeria bacterium | reverse complement strand
TGCGTGAATGCAGTTTCGGCTGGCTACTGCCGGAAAATGCCATTTCCGCCAATGAATACGGCTACTTCCAGGTCATCAATCCGATGAATGATCATATGCGGCCGCTGCCTGATTTATTCAAATGGCCCGCAATGGATCCCAAAACATTTCCGGCCAATGGTACTCACCGGGCTGTCTTTTGAGTTTTTTTATGAAACATTATGATTTTTTTCCATCGGGTGCATTGACTCTCAATGGTCGTATCGGAAAAGCTCTTGCCAAAAATATCCGTTGCCGTCTGGAAACACTGGATTATGCTTTGATGGTGGATCCATTCCGTTTTCGCAGTGAGGATGACGGTGCATGGAGATGCGAATTCTGGGGCAAAAATGTCCGGGCGGCGATTCTGGCCTGGCATTTGATGCCGTCAGATACTCTTTTGCAAAAGATCAAAACCACGGTAAAGGATATGCTTTCCACGCAGACTCCGGATGGATGTATAAGTTCTTATCCGGCAGACAAACAGATCAGCGGCTGGGATGTGTGGGGCAGGAAGTATGTACTTTTGACTCTGTTGCGTTACTACCGCCTGATCGAAGCTGATCCGGCAATATTGCAGGCGTGTTGCAGACTGGTCGATCATCTGATCGGACAACTTACCGGAGAAAAGGCAGATCTGCGGACTTGCGGTATGCATGACGGTCTGGCCTCATGTTCCATTGTCGGCGGCATAATCGAACTTTATGAATTGACCGGAGAAAAGCGTTTTCTGGATTTTGCCCGTTCGCTGATCGAATCCGGCTGTTCACTCAAAGAGAATGTATTTGATGCCGCTTTGAATGGTGTCGCACCCAAAGATATCGGTAACGCCAAAGCGTATGAATTAAGTTCGTGCTTCGAGGGGGCATCAGCTTTTTACCGGGTCACAAATGAAGTCCGCTACAAAGAGGCTGTGGAAAAGTATTTCCGTGCCATTGTGAAAAATGAGATATTTGTGACCGGTACAGCCGGTGGAAAAGATGACTGCGGAGAATACTGGTTTGACGGGGTAAAAAATCAGGTTTCCGCCGATCCGGGATGCGGTCTGGGGGAAACTTGCGTTACAGTGACCTATATGCGTTTCTGTGAAGCAGTTGCGGCATTGAATGAATATGATCAATCTCCATTTGATGAGATGGAAAATTCGCTTTACAATGCTCTGCTCGGAGCGATGAATCCATCCGGGGATCGCTGGACCCACGCCAATCCGACTCCGCTGACCGGCGGCGGGTGGAAAGCCTCTCCGCCGGATCAGATCGAACGCTGGTTCAATACGCCCTTTGACGGTCACGACTGCTGCCGTGCCCAGGGCCCGGAAGGTCTTGCTTTCGGAGCCGCCCATGCGGTATTGAAACTTGCCGACGGGATCATGGTGAATTTTTATGAAGATTTCATTTTGCATGACAGTATTGCCACCGGTGAAAAATACACCGTGGAAAACCGCGGCAACTATCCGGCATCCGGTGAAAGTTCGTTGTTTTTCCGCATGGAGCAGCCGCTTGAACGCAAAGTCGTTTTGAGGATCCCGGCATGGGCAGATGAGTGTGAAGTTACGCTCAATGGCAAAAATATTCCGGTTTGTGCCGGAAAATATTGCATCATTGATCGGCTCTGGTCAGACGGTGATCGCCTGTGTTTGGATTTTCATCCGGCAGTAAGGGTCATCCGTCCGGCGGGAACTTCGGGTGTATTTGCCCTGAAATATGGTCCCGTGGTGCTGGCGGCAGGCGGCAGAGATGCAGGTGATCCTGATCCGGCAAAAACATTTGAAACATCCGGTGGATGCGGAACAATTCTCAATTTCCGGCAGGGGGATTTTACCGTTTGCGATTACGCATCAGCCGGAATGGGATTTTCGCCGGATGATCCGGTAAAAGTATTCTTTAAAGAGGTGACTGAATAATGAGTAAACTCGGTCCGAAATGGCTGGAAAAAGCCGTTTTTTATCAGATTTATCCGTCAAGTTTCGCTGACAGCAATGGCGATGGCATGGGCGATCTGCCCGGTATCACCGGCAAACTGGATTATCTCGTTTCTCTGGGGGTGAATGCCATCTGGCTCAATCCGTGTTTTTGTTCGACTTTCCGTGACGGCGGCTATGATATTACCGATTTCCGGCATGTCGATCCGCGTTTCGGCAAAGACAGCGATCTGGATCAACTTATTGCCGAAGCTCACAAACGCAATATCAAGGTCTGTCTGGATATCGTCGCCGGACACACTTCCATCGATCACCCGTGGTTCCGGGCATCTGCCCGGGCCGAGGCCAATCAATACTCCAATTACTTCATCTGGAGTGATGACTGGATGCGTCAGACCGACGGATTTCAGATGGAAGCCGGCATCGGCGACCGCAACGGTTGTTTTCTTATCAACTACTTTTCCGTGCAGCCGGCATTGAATTACGGTTTTGCCAAACCCGACCCCAAACAGCCGTGGCAGCTGCCGGTGGATCATCCGGATGTGCAAAAGGTCAGAAATGAGTTGAAAGATCTTTTCCGTTATTTTCTGGCCAAAGGTGCAGATGGTTTCCGGGTGGATATGGCGTGTTCACTGGTCAAAAAAGATCCCGGCAAAAAAGAGACCATCAAACTCTGGCGTGAAGTGCGTGAAATGTTTGACCGGGAATATCCTCAAGCGGTGCTGATTTCCGAGTGGACATACGCACCTCAGGCGTTGAAAGCCGGATTTCACTGTGACTTTATGATCCATTGCGGCACTCCGGCTTACACCACGCTTTTCCGCAATGAACGCAAACGGGATATTTTCAATAAATTCACCCGTGAACGCTTCTTTGAACCTGATGGCAATGACTACCGCACCCCCAATCGCAACAGTTACTTTGATGCATCTGGTAAAGGCAGTGCGGAAATGTTTTTCAAAATCTATCTTGACCATTGGAAACGCACCCGGAATAAGGGTTTCATCAGTATTCCATCGGGCAATCATGACTTGCCACGGGTAAGCGATTATCGCAGTGAAAAGGAGTTGAAAACGGTATTTGCATTTCTTCTGACCATGCCGGGTGTACCATTCATCTACTACGGGGATGAGATCGGTATGCGTAATCTGAAAGATTTGCCGGGTAAGGAGGGGGGGTATACCCGAACGCAG
>JAFVZS010000075.1 GCA_017508015.1 Lentisphaeria bacterium | reverse complement strand
CGCAATCCCTGAAAAGCGTAAGGGGAAGTACGCGGTTTGAATGCTCCGCCGCGCAGCAGTTTTGCCCCGGAAGCTTTGACACTGCGGGCGACAGTGATGATCTGCTCTTCACTTTCCACTGAACAAGGTCCGGCGATGACCGTCATGCTCCCGCCGCCGATGACGGCATCTTTGACTTGGATAACGGTATCCAGCGGATGGAATTTGCGGTTGGCATTTTTGAATGGCTCCTGAACGCGTCTGACCGCTTCAACGATCTCCATCTGCTGAAGTAATTCAATATCGATCCGGGCAGTGTCGCCGACCAACCCCATGATCGTCTGATGCATACCTTGAGTGATATGCGGAGTTACTCCCTGAGCTTTGATCCATGAGATGAGATTTTCCAGTTGACTGGATTCCGGATTTTCCTTGAGAATGATGACCATTTTTTCTTTTCCTTACTTGAGTTTTATGTTAATATACTGTAATTTCACCAATAAAAAACCCCGCTATGACTTTTTCACAGCGGGGTATAGGGAATATCTTTTATTTATTTGTCGGAAAACTTTAACGGCTTACGGCAACAGACATCCCGCCCCGCTTTCTAAAGTCGAAAGCGAAGCTGCTGCTAAAGTAAAATCGGATGCTGTAATCAAAAGTTTTCATTTGTTCATCACACAAAATCTGGTGTTTACCTGTTTAAAATAACCGGAACAGCCATTTTTGTCAAGGCATTTTGGAAAAATTCTTTCAAAAAATTTCTCTTGCGGCGTTACTGCCGCCGGTATCATTCCATTCTTCCGGTATAAGCTTCTGCGGCAGAGTTGTCAAGCTGAATGGAGAAAAACTGGTTGGCCGCCGAATAACGTGCCGCATTCAACTCCCGCAAATTGCCGGTCAATTGAACTATCCACAAATTGAGCTGTTTTTTATCCGGATTGACCATGCAGCTGGTTCCCCATGCCCCGCCGTGGCCGAAAAATCCGTTGCGCGGATCGACGGTCAACCCCAGAGAGTAATGTCCCAGTCCGGCCGGACGGCTGGAAGTGGCCAGCAGATTTCTGACGGTTTCCGCTTTGAGAATGCGCACCCCGTTGTCACCGGTACCGAGATTCATCAGCATTTTGTAAAATTTCAACTGATCTTGAGCTGTCGTCCATAATCCGGCACCGGCTGACGGGTGAATATGCGGACCATTGTGCGGCAAAGGCATTGACGGGTGAAACTCCCGGAAGGCGGCTTTGCGGCCGGGATTGACATTGTACATCAGAATCGAACGGGCCAACTGCTCATCAGTGGGGTTGAAAGTGGTGTCGGTCATACCGAGCGGATCAAGTACTCTTTCTTTAAGAAAAGAATCCCAGCTTTGCCCGGTGACGACTTCCACGATGGCGGCTCCGATATCAATGCCGGTATTGGAATATTTTACTGCGGTTCCCGGTTCAAACTGCAGCGGCAGTGAAGCGGCTTCTCTGGCGGTGTCACGCAAGGAGAGTGCCGGCCAGCCGCGACGGCTTTTGGTGGGGATCTCAAAGCCGAATCCGCCGGTATGATTCATTACCATGCGGATCGTCAACACGTTTTGCGCCGGTTTTGAACCGGTAACTTTACCGGAAGCATCTTTGACGGCGACTTTCAGATCTTTAAATTCCGGCAGGTATCCGGAAACCGGATCGTCAAGGGAAATTTTACCCTCTTCCACCAGAATCGCAATGGTCACTCCGCAAAATCCTTTGGTTTGGGAACACTGCATGAACATCGCATCAAGAGTCATCGGAATTTTTTTATCCACGTCGGCATATCCGAGACATGCTGTTTCCTGCCAGCCATTGTTGTAAAGAATGCTGATTGCCCCGGGATATTCCCCGGAATCAATCATCGGCCGGATCGCATCCTGCATACAGGTCGTATTGCTCGGGCGCGGTTCAACGGCCACCGATGAACAGCCGGAGAAGAGAATTGCGATCAGCAGTGCGCCGACCAAGGGAATAAAACGGTATTTGATGGACATAACAAGTTCTCCTTTCAACTTTATAATTGCCCTTTTTTCATAATAACCGCAACTTGGCGTTGTCCGGCATAAACTATACAGCCAAAGCGGATGATTTGCAATGAAAACACCGGCTTTTTGCAGAAATTTTTGCTATCGGCCGGTTTGCACCGCAAAATGAGCCGGTAAAGTGGTGAAAAATGGGAGATTTTGAGAAGTTTTGGGAAGTTTTGGGAGATAGTGAGATGTTATGAGAGCCACAAACACCCACGGCCCAACCTCTCACAAATTCCCACAACCTCCCACAAATTCCCACTTGCCTGCTCCACCGTGCGGCCCTTTCTCCAAAAAATCTCCCTGCGGCCGCGGGAGAGCGGCCTCGCCGCTCGTGCTTCGCACTCGGCGGTTTCAGTCGATTTTTCGGAGGCCTCGCTCTACGTCATTCCGTGCGGCTTGCGCCGTACTCATAACTGCGAGTAAGGTAGTTTTTAATTATATTGTTTACGCCGCAAAATGAGCCGGTAGAGCGTTTACCAATGGGAAATTTTGGGAAGTTTTGGGAGATAGTGAGATGTTATGAGAGCCACGGCCCAACCTCTCAAAAATTCCCACTTGCCTGCTCCACCGTGCGCCCCGCAGTCAGCGGCCGGTTTACGCCGCAAAATGAGCCGGTAGAGCGCACACCCGTAAAAAAATAAACTCCCATCCGGAAATGCTCCGGACAGGAGTTTTGCCAAGCTTTTGTAAAAAGCGTTCGATCAAGCCCCGTAAAAACGGGGCGCGACATTTCGCTTTTCTTTGCTAAGCTTTCTTTTCCCGTGAAAAGAAAGCGTCACATCATGCCGCCCATGCCGCCCATACCGGGCTGGGGCATAGCGGGTTCTTTTTCTTCTTTGATGTCGGTGATCAGGCATTCGGTGGTGAGCAGCAAGCTGGCCACAGAAGCGGCGTTCTGCAAAGCGGAACGGGTCACTTTGGCCGGATCAAGGATTCCGGCTTTGATCATATCGACATATTCACCGGTAGCGACGTTGAAACCTTCATTGCCGGAGCTTTCTTTCACGCGCTGAACGACGACACTGCCTTCATAACCGCCATTGGCGGCGAGCTGACGGAGCGGTTCTTCAACGGCGCGGGCGACGATAGCGGCACCGGTAGCTTCATCACCGGTCAGATCCAGAGCGGCGATAGCTTGGGCCGCGCGGACGAGGGCGACACCGCCGCCGGCGACGATACCTTCTTCAACTGCGGCGCGGGTGGCATGCAGAGCATCATCGACGCGGTCTTTTTTCTCTTTCATTTCGACTTCGGTAGCGGCACCGACATTGATGACGGCGACACCGCCGGCGAGTTTGGCAAGACGTTCCTGAAGTTTTTCACGATCGTAATCGCTGCTGGTCTCTTCGATTTCACGACGGATCTGAGCGATGCGGCCCATGATGGCGTCTTTGGCTCCGTAACCTTCAACGATGGTGGTGTTTTCCTTGGTAACGGTGATACGTTTGGCTTTGCCGAGCTGGGCGGTGGTGACATTTTCG
>JAFVZS010000074.1 GCA_017508015.1 Lentisphaeria bacterium | reverse complement strand
GCGGCGGCGGTGCTGATTGGAAAAATCAAATAAAAATCTGCCACCGGGTGCTTACCCGGACGTGGTCAAGCGGCGGAACGCTTGTCGCCGCCGTAAGCGGCGAAAATAAGCGACAGCGCAAAGGTCGGCGTGAAAACGCCGACACCATCTGCCGGGTGGAACGGTGGCGGTAAAGAAAAAAATTCGCCAGTTGTCAGGATCACGTCATGGCAGGGCTGTATCAAGTGATGGTTGAGTAATGAGAATGTTGCTGTTACGGAGATAAACAGGAATTTCAGGAGAATATAAAATGAGCAAATTCGTGGAAAAATTTAACAACGAACAGGAACTTGAAGCGTTTCTTTCAGTGCCGAATGCGGAATTGATCGAAATGATGAAACGTCTGGATGGCGACATTATGATCCTCGGAATCGCCGGAAAGATGGGTGTGACCATGGGCAAACTGGCGGTCAATGCCATCCGGGAAGCCAAAGTGGAGAAAAAAGTTTACGGTGTCGCCCGTTTCAGCGATGCTGAAGCCAGAAAAAAACTGGAAGATGCCGGAATCAAGACCATTGTCTGTGATCTGCTTGACCGGGATGCGGTCGCCAAACTGCCGAAAATCAAAAATATTATCTTCATGGCGGGGCGTAAATTCGGCACTGACGGCAGTGAGGAGTTGACCTGGATGATGAATACGGTGGTTCCTGCCAATGTGATCGAGAACTTCAAAGATTCCCGGATCACAGCATTTTCCACCGGGTGTGTCTATCCGTTGATCAATTTGAAAGACGGCGGCTGCACTGAAAAGGATCGTCCCGGGCCGATCGGTGAATATTCCCAGTCATGTCTGGGCCGCGAAAGGGTCTTTGAATACGGGGCCAAGGCTTACGGCATCAAAACTCTGCTGTACCGGCTCAACTATGCCATCGACCTGCGCTACGGAGTATTGCATGACATCGCACAAGCCGTGTGGAAAGGTGAAGAGGTCAACAATACCGTCGGTTATTTCAACGTCATCTGGCAGGGTGATGCCAATCATATTGCGTTGCGCAGTCTGGAGTTGGCAGAGAGTCCGGCGGCGATCTTGAATGTTACCGGTCCGGAAATTTTGAGTGTGGTTACGGTGGCCAGGGAATTCGGCAGACTTTTCGGCAAAGAGGTGAAATTCAAGTGTGCGGAAACCAGCACGGATTGTTTCCTGTCGGATTCCAGTGTGATGACGGATATTTTCGGGAATCCATCCATTCCGGTTTCCCGGATGATCAAGTGGCAGGCGGCGTGGATCGCCGACGGCGGCAGAACTCTGAATAAGCCGACCCATTATGAAGTGAATACCGGAAAATTCTGAAAAAGGAATATATATACGATGAAAACGATTTCCCAGATCGATCCGGCCGTATTGGCCAAATTCCGCAAAGGTTGTGTGATACCGGCCCAGCCGCTGGCACTGGATGAGAACCGCAAATTCATGCCGCAGTATCAGCGGGCATTGTGCCGTTACTATATAGATGCCGGAGTCGGCGGCATTGCCGTCGGTGTCCACTCCACGCAGTTTGAGATCCGCAAGCCGGAAATCGGACTTTACGAACCGGTATTGAGTGAGACTTCAAAATTCATCGATCAATGGTGCGGAAAACGCGGCAGAAAGATCCTCAAAGTTGCCGGGGTATGCGGCAAAACTGAACAGGCCCTTTACGAAGCGCAGTTTGCTGTTGACAACGGTTACGATGCCGGACTTTTGAGTATGGCGGCATTCAAAGACGGCACTGTTGAAGAGATGCTGGAGCATTGCCGCAAGGTTGCTGAAGTTATTCCCGTTATCGGATTTTATCTGCAGCCCAGCGTGGGCGGCCGGATTTTGCCGCTGGAATTCTGGAAGGGACTTTGCGCCATTCCGAATCTGCTGGGTATCAAAATGGCTCCATTCAACCGTTACTGCACCTTTGATGTGGTGCGGGCACTGGCGGAATCCGGTCGTGATGATGTGACACTTTTTACCGGAAATGATGATAATATTCTCATTGATTTGCTCTCAAAATATGTGATCAACGGTAAAGAATTGCGGATCAAAGGCGGTCTTTTGGGGCATTGGTGCTGCTGGACGAAAAAGGCCGTGGAGTTGCTCGATGAAGTTCATGCATTGATCGATTCCGGCAAGGATATTCCGCCGGAAATGCTGACCAGAAATATTCAGATCACCGACTGTAATGCGGCATTTTTTGATGCGGCCAATGCCTATGCCGGATGTATTCCCGGTATCCATGAGGTTTTGCGCCGTCAGGGTTTGCTCAAGGGGGTCTGGTGTCTTAATCCGGCCGAGGTGCTTTCCGCCGGACAAAGTGAAGAGATCAGCCGGGTGCATGATGCTTATCCGGCACTGCACGACGATGAATTTGTCGCGGCCAATCTGGCTGAATGGCTGGCATAAAAACCGGTAGGCAGTATGGATTTTCAGAAGTGGATATCCCGTTTGGGAACGGAAATAATTCCACTGGAAGTGAATTACTTCCAGGCGGCAAATGAGTGTACCCCGGAACATACTCATCCGGGGCAGCTGCATGTCGCCTGTTTTGAAAAGGGCAGCGGCTGGTGCATGGTCAACGGCATCAGACACCGGATCCATTCCGGGGATATCTACTTGATACTTCCCGGTGAAATGCACCAGTTCTACTCGGAACCGGATAATCCTTATCTGGCCTGTTTTCTGCATTTTTCGTGGTTCGGGGTTTTGCCGACAGAAATTCCGCCGGTGCTGAAGATCCCCCGGCCGGAAAGGCGCAGATTTTTCTCGCTCTGCTCCCGCATGGCAGATATCTGTCACAGCGGCAGGGGAGATGTGAGCAATGATTTTTTCTTCTACGGTGAATTGCTGCACTTCTGGGGATTGCTGCTGCAATATGCTGCGGCCAATGGCAGTATCGGTACGCAACCCCGTCCCAAAGAGGGGATCAACAGACAGTTGAATCTGATCGTCAGCAAGCTTCACGGGCCGCCGTTTTTCTATCCCGGAATCGATACGCTTGCGGAAGAAAGCGGCATAAGCCGCCGTCAGCTGACGAAAATTTTCCGCAAATCAGTCGGCTGCGGAATCAAACGTTACTATCTTTCCAATGTAATGTACTATGCCCGGAGAATGCGGGAACAGCGGGCGATACCGATCGCTGAATTGGCCCGGCAGTGCGGCTATTCGACGGCACAGAATTTTCTTCTGGCATACAAAAAATTCTTTTCAGAGCACACCGTGGAAGATTTCAGCAACCGGGTGGTGTGGACTCCCACGGAAACTTCAGAAGGCAAGACCATCAGTAAAAAACACTTGACAAAGTAAAACGGGAAATGTATATTAAAGCGATATATCGTATACACCCTATACAGCTATTGTCAGAAGGTCGTTTCAAATGAGTATGGTATCTTTTGGATTTCCGCCGGAATTTCCCGGAGCGTACTGGTTGCGTCTGCCGCATTACAGCCGGGATGACCGTGACCGCCGTTTTCAGTGCCGCAAAAGTTTTGAATTGTCTGAAGTGCCGGAAACGGCATATATCAATGTAACTGCCGATGCCAAATATATTCTTTATGTGAATGGTGAATTCGTCCATTTCGGTCCGGCACGCGGATTTCAAAGCCACTGGCCGTATGACCGGCTTGAGATTGCCCCTTATTTGAAGTGCGGGAAAAATGTGATCGCCGCTTTGGTTTATAAATTCGGTATGGGTATGACGATGTATGCTTACGGCTATGACAATGGATTTCTGTTGTCGGGCAAGGTCGGGGCGGTGGATTTGAGTACCGGGGAAAGTTGGCTCATCCGCCATGCTCCGGGGTATATTCCGGCGGTGGCACGTTCATCGGGGCAGTATGGATTTCAGGAATTTTTTGACTGCCGCGCGGCGCAGGATGATTGGTTCATGCCGGAATATGCCGAAGATGAGTCATGGTTCGATGAATTATCTGCCAGCCATTTGCGGGCGGCGGGATGTGCCCCGTGGTTCGCATTTGAGGAGCGCGGAGTGCCGCTGCTGGGCAAAGAGGTGATCGAAGCTGCCGGGGTGGTGGCGCAGTCGGCAACCGCGACGGCATCCGGTATGGCGGAGAATGTCAATATCTATTTGAATTATGCGGCAAGTGCCTTTCAGTGGC
>JAFVZS010000073.1 GCA_017508015.1 Lentisphaeria bacterium | reverse complement strand
TATTCCCGCCGTCATTATCACCCGTTTTATTGCTGGGATGGTTCGCTTGAGTGTGAAGGCGGAACGATCACCGGGTGCAGTAAATTGAAATATCCGGTCATTTGGTTTGGTCCCGGTCAGTGTGCCGTTGAAACTCCGCTGCCGGAAGCCCGGTGGACAGATTCCACGCGCCGGGGGCTTTCCGGGGTGCGTTTCACTGCGGATGTTGAGCCTGATGCAGTATTTCATTTGAAAACCCGGTCGGGAGATTTTGATTTTTCAGCCAGGGATATCGTGGAAAAGGGACGCATCGAATTTCCGGTCGGACCAAAATATCTCGGGTGTCATGTGATCGTCACCCGTACCGGTTTTTACTGGTTTCAACCGGCGGCCAAAGCCGGGCAGCAGCTGCTTGAAGCTGACGATTTGAGCAACGCACTTCCGGTGCGCAACTGGGCAAGGATGCGTACTGCATGGGTCGCTCCGGGAAAAAGGGCGGCATTTGAATTTGAGGTTCCGGAATCCGGGGCTGATTTCTGTGAAGAATTGCTCCATGTCGTCTGTATGGCTGCTCCGGAATATACTCCGGGGGCGGAAAAACCGTGTGCCGGTTATTTCCCCATCCGGCTCTATTGTGATGGCGAGCTTGTTGCGGAAAATACCCGTTTTTACCGTTACCATGATGCTGTTATGCAGATACTTGAGGATCTCTGGCTGCGCTTCAGGGTCACTCCCGGAAAACACCGTTTTGAATTGGAAAACGGCCACAGTGAATACAATTTTCTGATCAACCGTCTGATTTTGCAGCAAAGTGAATATCATCATCTGCAATTTTCTCTGCCGCAGTGGGTTTTGACCGGTGAAAAACAGATCGGCAGGATTTTTGCCGTCAACGCAGATAATGTGACGGTGAATTATCCCGGGAACAGCATTGATTTACAGCTTGCTCCCGGTTGGAATGAGTTTGAATTTACCCTTGCCGATCCCGGGGTGGATATCCCGTTTACAGCCGGAGATTCCCGGGGGATCATTCCGGAGGTTTTTGCTTTGCCTGATGAAATTCCTGAGGTGATGGTCGGTTTTGATATGACGACTGTTCCGCATGATGCCAGCGGCACGATGGATTGGATTTTGGACTACACCTGGCGCACGCAGTTGGGCAATCTGGTGGTTTTCCGCTCATTTCTCTATGAGCAGGATGCAAATTCACAGGAACTGGTCGACAACGGATTGCTCGGCAAATGGGGGGATTTTTGCCGGACCCATAAAATCTGGGTGGAAGCCGCCACCGATTTTGACCGCCAGAGCGGATGCGGTCTGCTCGGCGATCAGCCTCCGGCGGTTTCCGAAACCAGTGAGCTGGTGAAAAGAGCCGGAGAAAGATTGCACTCTGTCGGCCGCCATGAGTGGCCCGGAGCGGTTTACGCCTTTGATCCGCACCCGGCATGGGAATCGACCGATATGAAGTCGGCGATGGAAAAGTGTATCCGGCGGCTGAAATTTGAAGTTGACCGGGCGCATCGTACCGGTGCAAGAGCTGCTTTCGGTGATGCTTCCGGCGGACACCGGTATTGTTACATGGCCGGAGCGGATTTCATCCGCAGTGAAACCATGGTACCCCACACCCAGCATCTGTGCAGTCAGGCCCGTCCGGCGGCGGAGGTTTTCCGCAACGGTGAATGGGGTGTGCATATTGCCATTCAGCATCCTTTTCAGCCTTACTTTGAGAACCATCTCGGTCAATACTTCCTCTCTCTTTATCAGCCGTGGATGATGGGGGCGAATATGATCTATGAGGAAGACTGCCTTTTCAATCTTTTCAAAGAGGAAAGACAGGCATGGGATGATGCTTTGACCCGCGGCAAGCGGGATATGACCAGAAAGTTTTTCAAATTTGTCAAGACTCATCCGCGCCGGGGAAAAGTTATACGCAAGATCGCTTTTGTCGAGGGGCGTTACGCCGCACCATTCAACGGGTTCATCTGTGATGCCGAGCAGACCCCGGAATATTCTGTCTGGGGACTTTTCGGCAGCAATGCTCCTGAGTGGGGGCACAATCAGGTGGAAAAATGCCGTCAGGTGCTGGATGTATTGATGCCCGGGGCCAGTACACTGCCTCTGCGGCAGGACTTTACCAAACGCCGCTTCTTTTTCTCCGGTACGCCCTATGGAGACTTTGATGAAGTGCCGACCGAAGCGCAGACCGATTATCTCAGACAGTACTCGCTTTTGCTTCATCTCGGGTGGAATACGATGATCGGCGAAGATTATGACAAATTGCGTGAATTTGTGCATCAAGGCGGATCACTTCTGATCGGTTTGCCGCAATTCAGCACTCATGTCAAACGGGATTTTCTGCGGGATATGAAAGATCTGGCACTGTGGAACAATGGGGATCTGAGCGAATTTTGCGGCGTGAAAGTCAAAGGGCAGGGCAAACTTTTCAGCGGCAGCTGGAATTGTGCCGACCGGGAAAAGTACCCGGAAGTGACTTTATCGGCTGTTCCCAGTAATTCCCGTACCGAGGATGGTGAGTGCCGTCTGGCCGATATCGAATTTGCCGGTGCGGAAGTGTTTATCTGGGATGCTGTCACCAATCAGCCGCTGGTGGTCAGAAACCGTTACGGCGATGGAGTGGTCTATCTGCTTACTGCATACGCTTATTTCGGACATGAGGAACTGCAAAAAGTCATGGGGCAGCTGGTTGCCAGGCTTGCCGGTGAGCATCAGCCGGAGTGCCGGGTGATCGATGATTCAGGAGAAGTCTTCTGGAATATGTGGGAGCAATCGGTTTCGGTCAAACGTCTGATGCTGCTCAATACTGACTGGACAAGGGCCGGAAACCGTAAAAAAGTTACGGTCGTGGTGCCGAAAATGAGTTTTGAAACAGAGGTGATTGAACGTATCCCGAAAATATTCACGGTAATGGAAAATGCGGTGATCGAAGCTCCGGCAGATATCCATGTGGAAGTGGTCGCCCCGGAACGCATCCGGGTCTATGGCAGCGGCAGTGCGGAGATCACCGTGCGGCACAAATGCGGCACGATCGAGGCGTATTTGGTGACATTCAAAGATAAAACCGATTTGGAATTGGCTATTTGATATTATAACTCTTTGCCGCCGGAAAGTCGCATGAAACGGTTGAAAAGTTTCCGGCGGCAGTTTGTATTTATCTGAAATAAAGGTTTATGTGTATCTGATCAAAAGCAGAAAGGAAATTCAGTTATGATTGAGAATCTTGATCGTTTTCGTCCAGTACCTTTTTATTTTCTTACGACTTCCGATCCGGCGGAGTATTCGGATGAAGCAATCGAAAAGGCGATGGATGAAGTCAAGCAAGCCGGATTTGGCGGCATAGTTTTTTTCAATAAGCCGCCCTATGGCTTTACGGAAGAGGAGTATTTATCCGATTACTGGTTTGATATCAGTGAAAAATTCATTTTGGCGTGCAAAAAACGCGGTTTGAAATTCTGGGTCAATGACGGATTCAACTTTCCGCCCGGTGATGCCGCCGGCCGGATCGCCAAAGTCGCTCCGGAACTCAAACAATACCGTTTGCGGCCCAACGCCGATGGCAAATTCATTGCCGAAGAGACCGACTGGGGATTTCCGGCATTTGAGGAAAAGCGCAGTTCGGAATTGTTCCATAAATTTGTCTATGAAGCTTATTATGAACGTTTGGGCAAATATTTCGGCAATGGTCTGGATGGATTCTTTTCCGATGCGGACAACCGCCGGATCAATGCGCACATCATGAAACGGCTTGCCGGTGAAAGGTATTATCCGTGGAGCATCAATTTTCAACAGATTTTCAAGGAGCGTTACGGCTATGATATCACGCTGAAACTCAAGGAACTTTTCACAGAATCCGATCCGCAGATCTGCCGGGATTACTGGAGAATGTGCGGAGAATTGTATCAGCAGTGGTTTGCCAACAATCATGAATGGTGCAAGGCGCACAATGTGAAATATACGTTTCACACTTCGGATACCGGGCCGCTGACGGTGAATTTTTCTGCCCGCAGTTCGGCATTCAGTGAGGGCGATCCGCTGACTTTGCTCTCGCACTCTGACTTCCCGGGCACCGACCACGAAATACAGGTACTCGATGGTGGAACCCACTATGACAAACGCCTTTTCAATCCGCAAGTCACGCTCGGCGGCGGTGAAGAAAAGTTGACTCATCCGCGTTTTTCCGATACCTTCCGGGATGTCCGGGCGAAACTGGCGGGCAGTGCCGCTTATCTGAATAATTGCTCCGGAGCAATGTGCGAGATGTTCGCTGCGACCAACTGGGGGACCAATTACAACAATTTGAGCCGGATTGCGGCATGGCAGATCATTCAGGGAATCACATTTATCGTGCCTCATGCGGTGCATTACCGTTTTACCAACTGGTCAAAATATTTTGCTCCGCCGGAATTTATTCAGGGCACGATGGGGGCCGGGGTGAAAATATTCAATGACCGTCTGGCGAAATATTGTCGGGCGGCGGCAAGCGGCCGTTATCTGGCGGATGTGGCCGTTATCGAACCGACTCCCGAAGTCTGGGAAGGTAAAGATTCGGAAAAGTTCTTCGCCGTGTGCGACCGGCTGAACCGCATGGCTCTGGGCTATGTGATCATTCCGGCGGCAAGGGCAGGGGAATTTCCGGTGGTCATCGATCCGCTGTCGGGCGAAATGCCTGAATTGCCCGCACCGGCTGCCGCATTTACCGGTGGCGAATTGGCATACATGCCCCGTGAGATCGCCGGAGAAAAATATCTGCTGGCGGCCAACATCTGGAGCGATGAAACACTTGTCGGCACATTGAGTTTCAACGGCAAAGATTATGCGGTGGAGATCGCACCGGGAGAAATCGCCATTGTCGGCGGTCCGTTTGAATCGTACCGTGAACCGTTGAAAAAGATGGTTGTTAAAAAGTTGACCGGTAAATTCCCGGTAAAATTTGCCGGAGACAATCTGATTTCTTTTGAAAAGGAACTGGAATTTTCCGCCACTGCTGATTTGCCGTTGACTCTGTTTCTGCCGGATGAAGCGGAAGCCGTTGTGATGCTGAATGGCGAAAAAGTTGACGGCGGCAAAGCGGTCAAAGTTTTCGATGACAGATACACGGCATTTGAGCTGAAAATTTCTGCCGGAATTCATCAGATAACGCTGGATAAAGCGGCAAAATTTGATACTCCGGCATTGTTGTCCGGTGCTTTTGATCTGGATTTGCAGACTTTTGGCGATTATGCAAAATTGGCGAAAACGACCTATCATTTGCAGATATTCAATCCGGAAAAGGCCGTTTATACTTTGTCGCCGCGGCGCAGCGAATTGAGTGCGGATCGCGGCTGGGAAAAACAGGGACAGCTCTTTTATTCCGGCATGGCGGCTTATGAACTTGGCAAAGTGCAGTGCGCCGGTAATGAAATTCTGGCATTGCCCGGTTTTACCGGCACGGCTGAATTGCTGGTCAATGGCCGGAGCATCGGCAAGGCGGCATTTGCTCCGTACCGTTTCGCATTGCCGGCCGGGGAAAACGACCTTGAATTGCGTTGCTGGAATTCCATGGGCAACCGTTTCGAGCGTTACGC
>JAFVZS010000072.1 GCA_017508015.1 Lentisphaeria bacterium | reverse complement strand
TACGCCGCATCATACTTGCAAAGCAAGTGCTTCATGTTTGCCGCAGGCAAACGCTTCATGCAGCAACGCTGCGCTTCACACGGCGGAGCCGTGCTTCATTCGATCAGCGTTCACGCTGATCGAGCTATTGGTGGTAATCGCCATCATCGCGATTCTGGCGGCCATACTGCTTCCGGCACTCAACTCCGCCCGTGAGCGCGGCCGGGCGGCAAGCTGTATCAACAATCTCAAACAGCAGGGCATGGGATTTCAGATGTACGCGCAAAATTATGATGATTTTGTCTTGCGTTATGCAAATAATCGTATTCAAGGTACAAATTGCTCGTGGATCGGTTATATGGTCAGCACCGGGTTGAGCGAAGCCGGAACTTTTATGTGCCCTTCCCTGGCCGATATCAGTGTTGCCAATAAAAGTCAATCTTATGTTTCGATAATCACCGCAACCGGGGTTACGCAAGGGATCGTTTACAGCGGTTACGGTATAAATTACAAATATGCCGGCAGCGGAAGATATGTGCGCGGCACAGATACCAAACGGGCTTGGGATGCATCTAATGCAAAATACTCTGATTTACCGCAGGCATCCGGCATGCTCTTTACCATCGACACCTGTCAGATGGTCGGTGGAGAAAAAAGCGGTTATTATCGTATTAATACGGTAAAGGCGAGTGACGCAAACTACGGCGATCCGGATGGCCGTCATAACGGCAGTGCCAATATCCTTTACGGCGACGGCCATGCCGGAATTACGGACAAACTGGATACCACAGATCCTTATAAGACCATCGACCCGAAAGGCGGCGGTGGAAGCAGTTTGATATTCAACGGATACAAGGACTTCATCTGATAAAATGAAACGGTTGATATTATTAGCAGGGGCTTTTTGTGCCTTTTTCCGGGCATTTGGCGACCCGATGCCGGATGCGGAAGCAGGAAAATATCTTGCTGAATTAGCCAAACAAAGCCAATCTTATCAGCGGCGTACCGACCGGATGCACATATTCAGCCGGGCGCAGTTGAAATACGGTTTGCAGCGCAACGATTTTCTGCTGCGCTGGTGCGACCGGCCCCTGATGCAGGACAGTTCTTTTGCGGCAAGCGGCAATTTTACGGTGGATAATTCGGGCAATTTCTCGTCAACCGGATTTATCAATCCCCGCAGTTATCAGGCGGAATCGCTTCTGCTGCGCCGCTTCCATCTTTCCGGCTTTGCCTTTTTCCCGGAAACCACCGGCCGGCGTGATATTTACAATCATGCCGGCAGAGAAGGAACCGGGGATATCATGCTGCTGCCGGAGTTGTTCTTTCAATTTTCCACCTTCGACGATGCCCAGTTGGAAGCCCGCTGTCAAGCGGCGGCTGAAGCCTTGAATAACCCGCACACTTTCCGCATCGACGGCAAAGTGGTCATCACCAGTTATCCGGCATGCAGTGAGCGTGAACTTGAGGTGTGGGCCAGATTCCGCGAGGAATTGCAAAAGCGGCACGGCGACAAATTTATCATCATGCCGTGGCTGGTATTGAATCACGGCATCAAACCGACCGGAGCCAACAACCGGTGGAGCACGGCAGATATCCGGCGCATGCAGGAGCGGTTGCGCACCTATCTGCGAAAAGTGGATGGATTTTATTACAACACTCCGCCGTTTTACAACCGCCGTTACCAGTGGGCATTTGACCGCACCGTGGCGATCCCCGTCATCCACAGCGTACTCAATGAACCGGAATTCCGCAATAAATATCTGGCCTGGGGCGTAAAAGTCGGCCACATGAATTGCCACCATCAGCCATTTTCCGCCGATGCATTCGGTACAGATATGCTCCGGGGGTCTGTGGAAGCTGCGGTGCTGGCAAAGGCTGATTTCGTCAACTGCGTCGAGTGGGATGAGGAAAATGAAAACACCTGCTTCCGGCCGCTGACCACGACCGGATTCTCCACATTGCGCTTCATCCGGGCCTTTGAGCAGATGGCGAACAACAATGGCTATTTCACCATGCTTGAGGGTGACGATCCGTCGATCCCCAATGTGGTATTGAGTTATCGCCGGGTGGTATCTGCCGGAGAGCTGCTGGAGTTTGAAGTGGCCAATATTCCCGACAGCACAGCTTCGGATGATTGGCAGATAACTTTGGCTCTGGCAGATAATGACGGCAAAATCGTGCGCACTTTTCCGGCGAAAACACTCAAAGCAGACCGGATCGATGCCGTACTTTTTACCGTGCCGGGTGAACTTTTGCTCGATCACCGTTTCCTCAATCCGGTATTGACCGTCAACGGCAGGGTTTTCGACAAAGGATTTCACCCGCTGGAGATCCGCACCTGGTGGCACTGGGATTACCTCTGGGCAAAACACGTTTTACGCGACATGCCGCAGCAAACGACCGCAGAAATGAGTTTAAGCGAACCGGATGAAAACGGTCTGATCGCCGCCCGGGTCAAAGTTTCCTCTGACACACCGTTGCGGAGCATTGAGATCATTACCGGGGATAATGTGGTCGCTTACAGCCACTCGGATAATGGAGAATATTTCCGTGAAACAACTGAATCCGCCGGGTTCCGGGTGTCGATACAAGGTTCACCCAAAAGTCAGTACACTCTCGACGGTTATGTAAAATTGATCAATGTGCCCGGCTTGCAGGTTTCCCCGCGAACCGCTTATACCGGCACGGAAGATCACTGGGTATTTCCCAAACGCATCCAGAATGAAAATATTCTGCACCGTTATTTTTCCATTCCCCGCAGTGCGCTGGACAGTGCTGAAATCGAAATCCATCTGCCGGGCATGGCAGAACACCGCCGGATAAAACTTGCTGAAGTCATGCGTACCGGTTCGATCGCCATTCCCGGCCCGCACAGCATCAATCTGGTGATCGCTCGCAACAATTTTCAAGCGGTGATGCCCCCGCCGCTGACGGGTAATGAGTATGAATTTACCGTATATTTGCGCCCGGATCTGCCGGAAGCCGGATTTTTCGTGCAGACGGTGGATGAGAAATTCCGGATGTTCCGCAGCCGGAAACTTTCCACTTGGAAACCTTCCGGCAAAAAGCAGTTTTTCCATGTGTTTTCAGTTGCGGAAAACCGGCGGCGCCGGATATCGGCAGATGCGGATCTGCTGCGGAGTCTGACCTGGGACTTTTCCGGAACCAGAGGTTCAGTCGTCCCTTCCAATTGCGGCAGCAGATGGGATGGTATTCTCGGCGGTTATGTGCCGCTGGTCACCGGTTTCGGTTCCGGGGAAAGAGCATACGGCAATGCTGTACGCGGTTATCTTACCCGTCACATTATGCCGGATACCACTGCGGAAACGGTAAATGATGACGGTATTCCGGCTTTGCAGTTTGACGGCAGTCAATATCTGGCTCTGCCGATGGCGATGATCCCGCCCTTTGCCGGATTCAAAGTGGAAATGGAGATCTTTATCAGCGCAAAAAATGACAAAGTTCAGGCGTTGATCTCCGATTCCCGTCAGGGATTCACTCTACTGCTCAACAAAGGTGCAGTACCGACGGCTTACGTTTACTGCAACCAGCATGCGGAAACCGACGGACGGCTGGCTTTTGTGAATGCCGCCGGATTCCCGTTACAGGAAAATCAGTGGAATAAGATCACCGTCATTTCCAATCAGCAGGCTCTCTGGGTCGAAGTCAACGGCGCACCGGGCAATCCGGTCATGGCCGGCGGTTATCACCGTTATCCGCGCGCCACCAGTGTGGGGGCATCGGATATCGGCGAATTTTTCACCGGTAAAATCCGCAATTTGAGCATTACACCATATTGATAAATAAAGAGGTTGAAAATCATGACTGCGAAAGATAAATTCTGTTTCGCTCACTTTACCGATATCCACATCGGTACATCCGTCAATCCGGCAATGACCGCCGCCAATTTGCAATGGGCCTTGAGTGAATTGGAAACTTTTTCGCCCAAACCGGAACTCATCATCTGTTCCGGAGACTCAGTTTGTGACGGCACAAGAGAAGAGTTGGCCGAATTCAAAGGATTGATGGATAAATCCTCCATCCCGTACCACGCCCTGCCCGCCAATCACGACCTCTGGGGCGAAGAAAGCGATGCGGTATGGCAGAAAGTTATCGGCCCCATGCGCAAAAGCGTGGTGAGCGGAAACTTCAAGTTTCTGCTGTGGAACGATATCAAACGGGTGGAAAACTCCTGGCTCAATTCCCTGCCCGCAGAAGAATATGCCTGGCTTGAAGCCGAATTGATCGATGCGGAAAAACGCAACCTCAATGTCGTTGCCGCCATTCACAATCCGATAGATATGCGCAACAATTACACGACCCATTTTTCCCGGTGGAGCAATGAAGATACTGAAAAGCTGATGTCGCTCTTTGCCCGTTACAATGTCAAAGCGGTCATCAGCGGTGATTATCATGTCAACGACTGCTGGGAAATCAACGGTGTGACCAACATCAATTCCGCTTCACTGGCCGGATTCATCTGGAATGGTCAGGATAATTTTCCGGTGAAACCCGGTTACCGGCTCTTTGACTGGGATGGTGAAAAACTGCGTACCTTCTGGCGGCAGGGATCCTATTGGAATCTGCCCGGTTCAGAGGAAAAGAAACAGCGTTACTGCTGGACATGGGAACTTTATCACTTCCGTGAAGCCGGCAATATGTACTGGCCCATAATGCACTATGAAAGAGCGCAGGTCAATCTGACCGCCATCGGCGGCGTATGGACCGGCGGATCACGCCCGGTATTCCGCAACATGTACATCTTTGACAAAACCAAATTGCAGGCTCAAAGCTTCTCACAACTGCTCAACGTCACCGAAGTCTGCTGGAGTTTGAATGAAAACGACTGGCGACCGATGAGCAAAGTCTGGAATGGCATCTGGGATGAGTGGGAAGCAGATTTCGATCCGGATGAATTCCGCAGCGGAGAATATCTGCTGAAAGTCATGGCCAAAACCGATGCCGGAGCCAAATTTTACGATACAGTACCGGTCAAATTGTGCGGCCCGCGCAATGCCCCCAGAGGCACGGCCCCGGTGGTCGCCGGCGGTTTGGAAGTGCGTCAGGCATTCCGGATCCCCTTCGATTGATATGAGCGGTGATGCAAATGTATAAAAGCGATAAAAATCATCCGGATTTCAACAGGATCATCCACGCGGATCTGCTGGTTGTCGGCGGTGGTGTTGCCGGAGTGACCGCGGCACTGGCTGCCGCCAGAGAAGGCGTAAAAACAATTCTGATCCATAACCGCCCGGTATTAGGCGGCGTTTCCAGTGTCGAATATGGTGACGGAGATGCCCGCTGTGTCAACGGTGCATACAATTACACTCATCGCAACGCCAGAGAATGCGGTATCATCGAGGAGTTGAAAAATTCCAATGGTCAACACTTTGCCAATGGTTATTCATCCTGCTGGAGCCAGGTTTTAAGAGAGGCTGTGGAAAGTGAAAAATCAATAACTCTGCTGATGAATACCGAAGCATTGGATGTGGAAATGACCGGCGGCCGGATCCAGGCAGTCAAGGCACGACAGATCGGTACGGAAATAAATTATACCATTTACGCTTCCACTTTTATCGATGCCAGCGGCGATGGATTTTTTGCCGCTTCCGGCGCAGAATACCGTATGGGGCGTGAGGGGAAAAATGAATTCGGTGAATCATTGGCTCCGGAACTGCCGGATGATAAGACCATGGGCAGTTCAATAGCATTCCGGGCTGTGGATGCCGGTCATCCGGTAAAATTCAAAGCTCCTCCCGGAGCGTATCGTTTTGCTTCTGATGCAGATTTGCCCTTCCGCAGTCACTCCAATCCCCGGAAAGGCTACTGGTGGCTGGAATATGGCGGCACGATGGACACCATCCGGGATAATGAAAAAATTTACCGGGAACTGCGCAACATCCTTTTCGGGATTTGGGATCATGTAAAAAACGGCGGCGATCACGGAGCTGACAACTACGTTATCGACTGGATCTCCCCCATTCCCGGCAAACGGGAATCACGCCGCTTTACCGGCGAGGTGATCCTCACTCAAAATGATATCATGGGCGACCGGGAATTTCCGGATGCCGTTGCCTATGGCGGCTGGCCCATAGATATCCATCCGCCGGAAGGAATTTTTGCGCCGGGACATCCGGGCAGTGAACCGCCGTTTTTCTTTCCGCCGCTTTATGCGATACCATTCCGGGCACTTTATTCAAGAAACATTCCCAATCTGATGATGGCCGGACGCAATATCAGCGTTTCCCATGTCGCATTGGGCACTACCCGGCTGATGGCAACCTGTGCATTATGCGGTCAGGCGGTGGGAAGTGCGGCGGCTGTGATGAAAAAATACAACTGTACTCCGGCGGAAATTTACCGGGAACACCTCGCCAAATTGCGGATCTTACTGCAAAAAAATGATTGCGTATTACCCGGACGCCCGGTAACAGTGGAGGATGATCTCTGCCGCAGTGCCGTAATTTCGGCATCTTCGACCCTGACTCTGCCGATGGTGGAGATCGACGGCCGGGAAAATCTGACATGGGAACCCAAAAACACTCTTGACCCATGCGATGTCCCGCCGGAAGACCGGAGAAAAGGACAGCATTTTATCATCACAACAGAGTTTCTGGAATCAATTTCCCTGGTTTTGAGCAACCTTTCGCAAACCGCGCTGCCGGTCACCGCCAGAATACGCAAAGATGATTTCGGTGATGATCTGGCAGTCGCAGAAGTGTCAGTCGCTCCCGGAAAAAATCAGGTGGTAAAATTTGATTTCAATTTGAATACGACTCCCGGAGAGTATATATTAATTCTCGATCCGCAGACGGATATGGCATTTGCCACCGGCAAAACCCATTTGCCGGGAATTTTCCGCAAAGCTGACGGCTGTTACCACAATTTCAACAACATGGTCATGCAGATCATGCCGGTTCAGCAGCCGTATGCGGTGAAAAATCTGCAAAATGATTACGGGCGGCCGGCACCGGGAAAACCCAACATCTGGATCGCTCAAAAAGGTTTTCCGCAATGGGTGGAACTCCGGTGGGCAAAAGAGATGACTTTTGACCGTCTGGATCTGGTATTTGATACCAATTTGGATGAATACCGTTTCAATGCGATCGCTCCGGAATGCATCCGTGACTTTCAGGTCATTGCCGAAAAAGACGGCCGGAAATCGGTGCTGCTGGATGAAAAAGATAATTTTTACCGCTTCCGCCGTTTCGATTTTGCAGAACCGGTAACAGTGACCGGATTACAGATAAAGCTGACGGCTTCAAACGGTGATGAATACGCACGGATGTACGGCATTCATGCATATCTGAAAAAATAACATTCTATCAGGGAGTTTAAAATGAAAAAAATCTTATTGGCAATCAGTGCCTTATTATTCTGCATCTCTCTCCATGCCAGAGTACGCGTGGATGTACAATGCGCCGCCGGAGTCACGATCAAAAGTATTCAAGCCCCCGGATTCTCCACGGTCACGACACCGGCAAAAGCAGTTGACAATGTTTCCCGGGCAGTATTGATTTCCGGCAATCTGAATGCTCAATGGAGCAAGTTTGAATTCTCATTCATCCCGGAAAAAAGCGGTCATATCGTGCTGCGTTTCCACACCCCGGGTGCCCGGAATGCCGCCAACCTCAAACCGGTCCGGCTGGATGATGTGCAAGCTTCCGGAGCGACTTTGCTCAACGGCAGTTTTGAACTTATGCACAACCGCCGTCTGACCAACTGGAAAATAGGAGCAAAAGGCAGGATCATCACCGGAGAAAAAGCCTTTGAAGGTCAGCAGTGTGCGGAAGTCATTTTCAACAGCGGTATGGCCATTCAGGATATTATCGTTACTGAAGGTGAAAAAGTGACCGTTTCTTTTATGGTCAAACCGGCAGAATAAAATACAATTATACGATCCAGTAATAAATATCGAAAGAAAAACATGATGAAAAAACTTAAATTAGCCATCATCGGTACCGGAGCCCGCGGCATCAACTGTTTCGGAGAGCTCCTGCGCAAGCATGATGATGTGGAAATCACAGCCCTGTGCGACACCAACCCGGTCAGGGTCAAAGCGGCCGCCGAAATTCTTGAAATTTCCCCCAATCTTTACACTTCGATCGGGGATATGGCAGCAAAGGAAACGCTGGATGGCGTCATCATCACCACTCCGGATTGCGAACACTATTCATGTGCGATGCAAGCGATGAAACACGGCTGGAATGTGCTTATCGACAAGCCGCTTGCCACCAATGCAAAAGAAGGCAAAGCCCTGATCAAAGAGGCTGAAAAAAGCGGAGTAACCCTTATGCTCGGTTTCAACTTGCGCCACAACGAAGTTCTTAAACGCTTGAAAAAATTTATCGATGACGGTGTGCTCGGCAAAGTTTTCATCGCCGAAAACCGCGAATTTTACGACGGCGGCCGAACCTACATGTCCCGCTGGAATCGCTCCTTTGCCAAAACCGGAGGTCTCTGGATCCACAAAGGCAGTCATGATTTCGATGTATTCAACTGGCTGCTCGGCTTTCCCAAACCGCTCCGGGTCAGTTCGTTTGCCGCAGTGAATGTGCTTGATAAAGACCATTTGCCCTTTGAGCTGGAATCCGGCATCGAACCCGGTCCGAACTGCAACTGCTGCCATTATCAGGCAAAGTGCAAAGATAAATATCTGCTTTCACCCGAAGATCTCAAACTTTGGGGCGATGAAGCAGTCGCCGCAGACGGTTATGTGAAAAATCTCTGCATGTACCTTTCTGACAAAGACAACCATGATAACGGCATGGCCATGGTCGAATATGAAAACGGTATCAAAGTCAGTCTTTTTGAAACCTTTATCGGCAGTAAAACCGACCGTCTTTACACTATCGGCGGAGACAAAGCGGTGGCCGAAGTCAGTTTGGAAAATTGTACCATTACGATCACTCCGCGCTGGGGCGGAGATGTGGTCACTTACAAGGTGGAAATTCCGGAAGGCGGCCATGGCGGAGCCGATCCGGAACTGGTAAAAACCTTCTGCCGGGTTGTTCGCGGAGAGGAAAATTCCACCTCAACCGCTGAACATGGACTTTTGGCCACTGCTCTCGGTGAGGCCGCAGAAATCTCAAGACGCCAGCACAGAATGGTGGAAATGAGCGAGATATTGTAACATTGTAAAAAGGAGCTTCATCGACGGTTTGTGACAGAAACAGGCAGAAAATCATAAAAACAGAAAGACGGAATTGAAAAAGACCGAAAAAGAGTTTTCAATGGACATAGATGGACTAAATGGACTGAATGGACCACATGGACGACTTTACACAATAGTGCCGAAAAGTCCATTTTGCCATCTTGTCCAGCAGCTTCATCAAATGCCGATTTTTGACGGAAACGAAATTTCAAGCGAAAAATCAATATGAACTGCTGTCACTAACCATCGATGAGGGCAGCAAACGTGCCGCTCCGGATAATGCGCTCCTCCGATGTCGTCGGCAAAGCATTGCAGACACTCCACTCAAAAAAAACGGAAACAAGTGAGCAATCACATTTTTTTTGAGAAACAAAAAATAAACCGTAAAAAGAAAAAGCAATGGCGGGCAAATTTTATTTGCTAAGCCGTTGCTTGCTTTTTGCGGGATTGTGAACGGTGATCGAAGTCAAAAAAAATGGCATCTCCAATGGGAGTCGAACCCATGTTGCCGGGATGAGAACCCGGTGTCCTAGGCCTCTAGACGATGGAGACGCGATCATTAAC
>JAFVZS010000071.1 GCA_017508015.1 Lentisphaeria bacterium | reverse complement strand
GGAGCCCCTGTCAAGGGCGGTGTAAACCGCCCGCCCGATCAAGCCGCGACAACGGAGCGGCGCGACACCCCGTTTTTCTTTTGGTTACTTTTCTTTTTCCGTAAAAAGAAAAGTAACTCAGAGGGAAGCGGCGATAACGGCTTGGCCGTGCCGTTTGAAAGTTTCATCCGGAATATGGATGGTCACATTGAGTTCGGGGAAGACTTCTTTGAGTACCCGTGCCGCTTCATTGATGATCTCGTCACCGCCGGCACCACTGGAAACCCGGCCGAGCAGCAGGAGATTTTCCAATTCGTAAAAGTCGGCATAATGTGCGATGGCATAGCCGAGGTACACGCCGACAGAGCGGTAGATTTTGGAAGCGCGTTCATCGTTTTCACTGCGGGCTTTCTGCACAAGTTTGAGAATTTCCGGCAGGGGAGTTCCGGCGGGGAAATCGAAACCGGCGGGTTTGACGAGACGGCCGACCGCCTGCTGAGAAAGATACATGGCTCCGACACCGGCATCACCGCTCCACTCATCGACCGGCGGATTATCTTCGCGGTAGTCAACAGGAGCAAAAGCCAATTCGTTAAGGTAATCGGTGAGGCTGCCATCCGGAGTGACATATCCGACAGCTTCACTGGTTCCCATAGCCAAGCCGATGAGAGCATTTTTCTCAAGGCTGACGGCTCCTGCCAGAGCGGTCACTTCGCCGTCGTTGAGCACCACGAAAGGCACACCGGGAAATTCTTTGGCGATCTCCAGAAAGATCGGCTGGACTTTGGTTTTGAAGTCAGCTTCCGGGATACCGCGGAAAAGCGAAGCGATTCTGGGCTGATTATCGACATAGACGCCGGCAGCTGAACCGCCGATAGCATCGATGCGGGGAAGTTTGGCAGCGGCACGCCGGAGAGAATCGAGGATACCTTCACGATGATAATTGACATCTTTCTGGAAGTAGGGATCCCAGACGACTTCTTCGCTGTGTACGGCTTTTCCGTCGATCACGGCGGCGCATTTCCGGTCGGAACCGCCAAGGTCAAAACCGATACGGCATCCGTCAAAATTACCGCCGAGTTTTACAGAAATTTTCTTCTCGGCCGGGGCATCGGCATAAGAACATGATTTGACTTCAAATTTACCGCCGTAGATCCGTTCGCCCATGACTTGATAATCGAAGGCGCGTTCACCGTTTTCGCTGTATACTCCGGCGAGTTTTGCGGCGACAAGCGGAGCTCCGGCGATGGTGACAGTTTTACCGCCGAAAGCCCAGAGCATAAATTTAACTATCCGCTCGACATAGCGGAAGTTGACTGCAAGATTTTCCTCATTGTCAGCAAAAATTTTGCTGTCGAAACGTGAAATTGCGCCATTGGCCCGTTCCAGAGTGATTGCGATATCGATGGAATCGCTTTGGGCGGCAGCAAGTTTGCGGAATTCCCGGTTCCAGAGAGCGGCGGGAACGAACTGGGGGTCAAGCTCCGGAGTGATCCGGCTGGTGACGGTGATCTTATTCATCAGGTACAGTTCCTTACATTGATATTCAAGACAAAAACTCCCGGAAAAACGGATTTTTCCGGGAGAGAAACATTATTTACCGGTAAGCGGCCCATTTGGGATCATTTTCAAAAACTTCTTTGTAGAAATCTTTGAGTTTGAGATTGGCGGCGGCGGCTTCATCAAGGATGATCACGGTATCCGGATGCAGCTGCAGTGCGGTGGAACTGATCATGGCAGTCATCGGACCTTCGATGGCGGCAGCGGCGATATCAGCTTTGCGTTCGCCGGTGATGAGCTGAAGAACTTTTTTGGCATCCATCACGGTACCGACACCGGCGGTATAAGCACGGCGGGGCATGGATTCCGGTGGATTGAAGTAGATTTTATTCTGCTCATAGGTGGTGTTGTTGAGATAGGCAACG
>JAFVZS010000006.1 GCA_017508015.1 Lentisphaeria bacterium | reverse complement strand
GGGCTTTGGAATATGTAAAAAGTCTGCCCCAGTGGAATGGTCAGATCCTCATCGTCCGCGGCGGCAGTCAGGGCGGAGCCCAGGCGATCGTGGCGGCGGCGATGGATCCGCAGGTAAGTCTGCTCATTGCCGAAGTTCCGGCCATGAGTGACCACAACGGCTTCAAACACCGGCTTCCCCGGCGTTGCGGCTGGCCGACTTTTTACGGTTTTGATGCAAGCACTCAGGATGTGGTGCGGACCGCTTCTTACTACGATATGGTCAACTTTGCCTCGCGTATCAGATGTGAAGCATACATCACCACCGGCCTGACCGATCTGGTCTGTCCGCCCAACGGAGTGGCGTGTGTATTCAATGCTCTGGTTTCAGAGAATAAGCACTTTCTCATCCATCCGACCGGGGATCATGCCGGGGCCCAGACCGATAAAGTTTTCCTCCGGGATATGGCGGCCAGACTCTGGGCTTACATAAGATCAGATATTTGACCGACTATATTTATAAAAATCAGAATGGGGTCTGGAAATTTGTCCTTTCAGGTGATATAGTAACTCTGTATCACCTTTTTTGTTACGGAGAATATTATGTTTTTCAAAAAATTTCTGACTTTTTTGGGTATTCTGACGGCCGGATTGATCTTTTCCGGCTGTGCCAACACCCATGAATTCCGCTTCAATGTGCTGTTTTCCGATGGGGCAGTGCTTCAGAGAAATATGCCGCTTCCGGTATGGGGCAAGGCCGCTCCCCGGGCCATGATCCGTTGTACTCTGGGCGAAGCAAGTGCGGTGACCGTGGCTGACAGCAATGGTAATTTCCGGCTGTATCTGCCGCCGCAAAGTGCCGCAAGGGGAATGGTTTTGAGCGCAGTTGATGAAACTTCCGGGCGCAGGATCATATCAGAAAATATCAGTATCGGAGAAGTTTATCTCTTTGCCGGTCAGAGCAATATGGCGTTCCGGGCCAGACATACTCCGGATTGGGAGGCATTCTCAGCGCGTCAGAGTGACCCGCAGATCCGTTTTTTTCAGGTGGCAGTTACCAAATATCCCGGCTTGCAAAGTGAAGTGCAGGGAGCATGGAAAACGGATGATCCGGAAGTTTCCGGCGAATTTTCCGCAGTGGCCTACTACTTTGCCAAAAGTTTGAGAGCGAAACATCCTGATATACCGGTGGGTATCATCGGTGCGTATCTCGGAGGAGCTGCTGCGGAAACTTTCATCAGCCGTGAAGCTTTGCTGCAATTGCCGGATTTTGCCGGTGATACGGCGGCACTGGATACTTTCATGTACCTGCCGGAACACTATTCCGGTCTGCCGGGCAATGAAACATTACCCAATGGCAATCAGGTGTTGTTTGCCAAAATGGATGAGTTGTTTCCGCAGGAATATATTCCGGTTGCTCCGGAAGCCGCTGAATTTCACCGGGAAAAATTTGATGATTCTCAATGGCAGGATATAACTTTGCCCGACAGTTGGACGGTGGCCGGATTCAACCATGCCGGAATTTTCTGGTTCCGGAAAACGGTCGATATCCCGGCTCAATGGGCGGGCAAAGATATCGTCCTCGGTATCGGGGCGGCCGACAAAGCCGATGAAACGTACTTCAACGGCGTGAAAATCGGAGCCACCGGATGCTACCGCAGATTTGACCACTTCATGTCCCCCAGATACTACACCATTCCCGGCCATCTGGTCAAAGCCGGGCGTAATGTGATCGCCGTCAGAGTATCCTCTTCGGCTTCGATCGCCACTGACGGCGGCCTGATCGGTCCGGAAGCGGCAATGAAGATCACTTGCGGCGAAGAGAGTGTTGCCATTTCCGGCAGCTGGAAGATCCGGATGGAAAAGAATCTCGGCACCATCGGCGTAAGTTTTATGCAGATGCTCGGCCCGGGTGCGCCGCAAAGTTTGCATATATTGTTTGATAATATGATCTATCCGCTCATCCCCTACGCCATGCGCGGAGCAGTATGGTATCAGGGTGAAGCTGATGCACTTTGCTATTCAAAACAGTATGAAAAACTGCTCAATACTCTGATTGCCGACTGGCGGAACCGCTGGGGACAGAAGGAGTTTGATTTCATCATTATCCAGCTGCCGGGGTATCAGCCGGCGAGGGATTATCAGCCGCACAGCACCTGGGCGGTCATCCGTGAGGCTCAACGGCGGGCGGCGTTGCACAGCGGAGCTTCTCTGATCGTTACACTGCGCGATGGCGATGTGGATGATATTCATCCGCGAAACAAGCGTCCGGTGGGGGAAAGAGCTGCCGTGGCGGCGATGAGCAATTGGGAAAACGGGCAATTCCGGCAGAGTGTCATGCCGGTATCATGCCGCAATGAGAGTGGCACTTTTATTGTGGTTTTTGACCGTGATATCGTGCTTGACGGTGAAGTACGCACGCTGATGCTGGCGGGGAGCGACGGGAACTATTATCCGGCATCCGGCAGAGTTGTAAACGGCAGGGAACTGCATATAGTTCCGGTTGCAGTTCCTCATCCGCGGTCGGTGCGTTATGCCTGGAGCAATAATCCGGCGGCGGCAAATCTTACAGATAAAGAGGGCAATCTGCTGTCACCGTTTGAGTTGAAAATCAAATAAAATCAAAACGATATTATTAAATGGTTTTATATATCAGTTTTACAAAATTCAGGTCAATAACAATATCTCACAGAAAGGAAAGTTATTATGAGCCGAATCGAAAAATCTTTTGAAATCGCCTGCGAAATCTATCGTGAGCATGGTGTCGACCCGGTCAAAGCGATCGAAACATTGAAAAGTATTCCGGTATCACTTCATGCATGGCAGGGCGATGATGTGGTCGGATTTGAAAATTTTGAAACGGCATTGACCGGCGGCTGTCAGGTGACCGGCAACTATCCCGGCCGTGCCCGCACCGCCGATGAATTGCGTTCAGATCTGGATTTGGTTTTGAAACTGGTTCCCGGTACTTCCCGGGTCTGTTTGCAGGGACATCAGGTCGATAAAATGATTCCGGGAGTCGATCGTGACGGATTTTCGATCGAGAACTTTTCCGGTTGGCTGGATTGGGCCAAAGATCGTAAAATCGGCATGGATATTGCACCGTGTTTTTATTCCCACCCCAAGCTTGACCATGGTCTTTCCCTCTCTCACCCGGATGCGGGGATCCGCAAATTCTGGATCGATCACGGTCTGAATATCCGGCGTATCGGTGCGCAATTCGGTAAGGTTCTGGGCACGCCCAGTGTCTGCAACTTCTGGATGCCCGACGGATTCAAAGATATCCCGGCTGACCGCTATGCCCCCAGAATGAGACTGGCTGAGTCGCTGGATACCATTTTTGCCGAGAAGATCGATGAGAAGTATGAACTTGATGCCGTTGAATCCAAACTTTTCGGTATCGGTGTGGAATCATGCACCATCGGTTCCCATGACTTTTATCTGATGTATGCCGCCCGGAACAACAAACTCATCTGTCTGGATTCCGGACACTTCCACCCCACCGAATCCATTGCCGACAAACTCAGTTCCATTGTGGCCCAGCAGGGGCGGATACTGCTTCATGTTTCCCGCGGTGTCCGCTGGGACAGCGACCATGTGATACTGCTCAATGATGAATTGCTTTCCATTGCCCGTGAAGCCGCGGTTTACGGCTATCTGGATAAGATTTTCTTCTGTCTGGATTACTTCGATGCCAGCATCAACCGGGTGGCGGCAATGGCTGTCGGCGCACGCAATATGCAAAAAGCTCTGCTCATCGCTTTGCTTGAACCGACTGCACTGCTCAGAAAAGAGGAGGAGGCCTTTGATTTCTCCGCCCGCATGGCCCGTCAGGAAGAGATCAAAACCCTGCCCTGGTCAAGCGTCTGGGAATATTATTGCCAGATGGAGAATGCCGGTGGTGATTACGATATCATGCAGCAGATCAAAGCTTACGAAAAAGAGGTTTTGATCAACCGGTAAAGTGCCGGAAAGAGTGCCCGAAACGGGGTTGCAAAGCAACTCAACGGGGGGACAAAAATGTTTTTCGGGGAAGATGCCTTTTTTGGAGTAAGGTATCTTCCCCGGAAACTTTCAGATGGCCGGAAAATTTCAAGCCGCAGCATTCACTGCTTTTTTTGAAAGGCTTACCTGCCGGATTTAGAGAGATAAGGTTTGAGGAATTTTCCGGTATGGGAATTCTTTTTGGTGGCGATCTCTTCCGGAGTTCCGGTGGCGATGATCCTGCCGCCGGCATCGCCGCCATCCGGACCGATATCGATGATATGGTCGGCGGTTTTGATGACATCCAGATTGTGTTCGATGACGATCACGCTGTTTCCCATGTCGCGCAGCCGGAAAAGCACTTTGAGCAGTTGGTCGATATCCGCCAGATGCAGTCCGGTGGTCGGTTCATCGAGGATATAAACTGTGTGGCCGCGGGGGATCCGGGATAATTCAGCGGCCAGTTTTACCCGCTGGGCTTCGCCGCCGGATAAGGTGGTGGCACTCTGGCCGAGTTTCAAATAGCCCAGTCCCACATCCTGCAGGGTTTGCAGTTTGCGTTTCAAGGGGGTAATGGTGGCAAAAAGTTCCACTGCCTGATCGATGGAAAGTTCCAGTATTTCGTGGATATTCAAACCTTTGCAGCGCACTTGCAGAGTTTCACTGTTGAAGCGTTTGCCGCCGCAGGCGGTGCAAGTGACACTGGCATCGGCCAGAAATTGCATTTCAATGCGTTTTACGCCATCTCCGGCGCACTCTTCACAGCGGCCGCCTTTGACATTGAAACTGAATCTGCCGGGGGAATATCCCCGCATTTTTGCTTCCGGCAATTCGGCAAAAAGTTTGCGGATGATATCAAAAGCCCCGGTATAGGTCGCCGGATTGGAACGCGGGGTGCGTCCGATGGGACTCTGGTCGATAACGATGGCTTTGCTGACATTTTCCAATCCCTCAACCGCTTCACATTTGCCGACCGGTTCATCATTGATATTCAACGCCGCATTGAGAGCCCGCACCAGAATGCCGTTGATCAGAGAAGATTTGCCTGAACCGGAAACTCCGGTGACACAACAGAGGGTGCCGAGGGGAAATTTCACCGTCACATTTTTCAAATTGTGAAAAGCCGCTTTTTTGACAGTGATGAATTTGCCGTTGCCCGGGTGACGTTTTTCCGGAATGGCGATCTGCCGTCTGCCGGCAAGAAAATCTCCGGTAAGTGAGCGGGGAAATCCGGGAATTTCCGCCGGAGTGCCGATGGCCACGATCTCCCCGCCGTTGATTCCGGCACCGGGACCGAGGTCGATGAGAAAATCAGCTCTGGCAATGGTGTCAAGGTCGTGCTCAACAACGATCACGCTGTTGCCGAGATCACGGAGTTTTTCCAGAGTGGCAAGCAGCATGTCATTATCTTTCTGGTGCAGACCGATGGATGGTTCATCGAGAATATAAAGCACGCCGACCAGACCGCAGCCGAGCTGGGTGGCCAGACGGATACGTTGTGCTTCACCGCCGGAAAGGGTACTGCTGACACGGTCGAGAGTCAGGTAATTCAACCCCACATCGCAGAGAAAGGTCAGACGGCTGTGGATCTCTTTGACAATATCAGCGGCGATGACGGAGTGTTCTTCAGAAAGCCGCAGATCACTGATAAATTCCCGGGCCTGAGCGATACTCATGGCGTTGAATTCTGCCAGATTTTTGCCGTTGACCGTAACGGCGAGTGCCGCCGGATTGAGTCTTGCACCGTGACACATCGGACATGTCCGCGGGCTTTGATAGGCAGCCAGACGCTCCCGGACGGATTCTGATTCGGTTTCGATCATCCGGCGGCGGAGATTTTCCAGAACACCCTCAAACGGCTTGGCCCAGTGATATTTTTTGCCGTGCATGTAGTAATCGAATTCCAGATTTTCCGTGCCGGTACCGAAAAGAAGCCGGTGTTTGAAATCCGCCGGAAGTTTTTCAAACGGCATACTCAACAGTGACGTATCACCGAATTGTTCGGCGAATTTGCGCAGCATCATATTGTAGTAGATGATCAGATGCCGCGGGCCTCTCCGCCAGCCGGGGATCGCTCCGTTGCGGATGGAAAGTTTTGGGTCGGGAACCACTTTTTCCGGATCCATGCACAACTGGATACCCAGACCGTTGCAGCATTTGCATGCTCCGTAAGGAGAGTTGAAACTGAAGTTGCGGGGCAGCATTTCTCCGAAAGATATGCCGCAGTCAATACAAGCAAGTTTCTCACAGAAACTTTTTTCTGTGACAACACCGTCTTTTTCCATGACGGCAGTCAAAACGCCGTTGCCGTGTTTCAGGGCGGTTTCCACAGAATCGGTCAGACGCGAACGGTCGATATTGCCGGTTTTCAGCCGGTCGACGACCGCTTCGATGGTGTGCCGCAGATTTTTGGCCGGAATATCCTCAAAATCTTCCAGAACTGTGACTTGTCCGTCGATCCTTGCCCGCACGAAGCCGTCGGTACGCAGTTTTTCCAGAATATCCCGGTGCTCACCTTTGCGACCGGAGACCACCGGGGCAAGTATGGAAAGTTTGATGCCTTCATCCAGAGCCAGCAGCTGCAAAGTGATCGCTTCAGCAGATTGCGAAGCCAGTTCTTTGCCGCATTCCGGGCAGTGCGGCGTGCCGCAGTGAGTGTACAGCAGACGCAGATAGTCATAGATCTCTGTAACTGTGGCCACTGTGGAGCGCGGCGTGCCGCCGGCACTGCGCTGTTCAATGGCGATGGCCGGAGCCAGCCCCTCGATGTGTTCGACCTTGGGTTTCTGCATCAGGTCAAGAAATTGCCGGGCATAAGCGGACAGGCTTTCCACATAACGCCGCTGTCCTTCGGCATACAATGTGTCAAATGCCAGCGACGATTTCCCCGAACCGGAAAGTCCGGTGATCACCACCAGTTTGTTGCGGGGGATCGTCAGATCGACATTTTTCAAATTGTGCTGACCGGCTCCGCGGATAACGATATTCTCAAGCATTTTACCAACCGAAACTGCGGAAAGCCAATGCGGTGTAAAGTTTGCTGTCAATGCCGCAATTTTCACTTTCCATTTTGTTGATGAATTGGTCAAGTTCGCTGATTTTCACCCGGAAAACTTCAATATTTTCGCACTCTTCCTGATGGTTTTGCGGGATCATGCCATCCGGATATCTGCTGCCGTCGATCTCCATGGCGGCCAGCACGATCGATTCACCGGTCATTCCCGGAGAACTGTATCCTCCGGCGGTGCAGTGAAGCACTTTGCCCTCGAATCCGGTTTCTTCGTAAAGTTCTCTGACGGCAGTATTTTCGGCACTTTCCCCCGGATCGATCAATCCGGCGGGAAATTCCACCATCAGTTTTCCGGCCGGCGGCCGGAACTGGCGCACCAGCACCACTTCATTATCCGGTACTATTTTAGCCACGATAAACACGGCGTGGGCCTCACCGGTGCTGCCGGTACGGTCGACCGCTTCCCAATGCCTGGCAATGCCGCGGGCATCGGTGTAGTAAAGTTTTTTATAAGCGAGAAATTTGCCGCTGCAAAGCAATTCACTGCGGTCGATCACCGGTTTCATGGCTGTTACCTCACTCAAAAATCAATTCACCGAATTGATCGGGCACGTGGAAACTGCATTGGGTAAGCGGCATCCAGCTCAGCCAGGTCGGGTGGGAAGAGTGGTCGGCACACTTGGTGAAATTGCCGCTCCACTTCTGGCCGGAAAGCGGTTTTTTGCTGCCGGCATATTTTTCAAAGAAGGCCATCGGCACGGCAAAACCGAGATACCAGGTAGCCGGTTCCGTGATCTCCTCGGTAATGATGTGCGGCAAGGTGTGGTAACGGCCGAAAGTTTTCATATCTTCATCGGGAATGACTGTATAATCTTTGGCTTTGAGATCAACGCAGCGGTAGAGCAGAAAAGTGCCGCCGCAATTCATTTCAAAGTTGAAATAGCACTCTGCACCGGCGGGTTTTACGAAAAATTCCACACAGCTGTCCTGACAGACCATATCCTGATCTTTGAGGGCTTTTGCCAGAATGTAACGGTCCTCCACCCGGAAAAGGCCGCAGATGTTTTCGCCGTCGTGGAGCATTTTGATCCGGACATCCGGAGTGTGGTCGCTGTTGCGCTCAAAGCCGAAATCAACTTTGACCTCATTGGCTTTGCTCCACATTTCAGAATCCCAGCCGGCATCGAGTTTGACAGTTTCGGCGGACTTTTTAATGGTATAACTTTTCATGATCATTTTTCCTTATTTTCTTAAGTTATTTCAATCCGACAGCTTTGCGCACCTTATCCAAAGTCACGCAGGCGGCGGCCCGGGCTTTTTCACCGTTTTTCCGCAGAAGTTCTTCCACGAAGTCCAAATTGGCTTCCAATTCCGCGCGCCGTGCCCGCATGGGGGCGAAAAACTCCCACATTTTTTCAAAGAGTTCCTGTTTGGCATGTCCGTAGCCGTAGTTGCCGGCCCGGTATTTTTCTTTCATAGCGGCCAATTCAGTTTCCGAAGCGAAAAGTTTGTAAAGGGCAACCACGTTGCATGATTCAGGATCTTTGGGTTCTTCCAGACCCTTGCAATCAGTTACGATGCTCATTACGGTTTTGCGCAATGCCTTTTCCTTGCCGAAAATCGGAATGGTGTTGTTATAGCTTTTGGACATTTTCTGGCCGTCCAATCCCGGTACGATCGCCACCTGTTCCGGGATATAGCCATCGGGGATCGTGAAAATTTCGCCGTATTCGTTATTGAATTTGATTGCCAGATCACGGGTGATTTCCAGATGCTGTTTCTGATCCTTGCCCACCGGAACCAGAGAGGCGTTGTAAAGCAGGATATCTGCTGCCATCAGTACCGGGTAGGAAAACAATCCGTTGTTGGGCAGAAATCCTTTGGCTATCTTATCTTTGTAGCTGTGGGCCCTTTCGAGAAATCCCAGCGGGGTGACAGTGTTGAGTATCCACATAAGTTCACACACTTCCGGCACGGCAGATTGACGGAAAAAGACCGTTTTTTCCGTATCGACACCGCAGGCAAGGAAGTCCAGTGTCAGATTGAGGATACGCTCACGCAGCAGTTGCGGTTCGGGATTGGTGGTCAGGGCATGGTAGTCGGCGATAAAGAGAAACGATTCGCCCTTTTCCTGAAGATCGCAGACCTGCCGCATGGCACCGAAGTAATTGCCCAAATGGGGGGTGCCTGATGGCTGGATGCCGGTAAGAATTCTCATATTTTTATTTCCTCAAAGTTGATTTATTGATCTCATTTCAAAACTTTTTTCAGCCGATGATTTTTGCTCCGTCACCCAGTGAACAGATAAAAACTTCCGCTTCGATGCCGGTGCGTTTGAAATATTCCGACCGGATCTGCTGTGCGTAGTCAGAAGCATCGGAATCTTTTACCAGATGGATGGTGATGCCGCCGAATCCGCCGCCGGAAAGCCGGGCTCCCAGACAGGCATGGTGATGACGGGCGAGTTCCACGAGGATATCCAGTTCCGGAGAGCTGTTTTCAAAGTTGCGGATACTGGAATCGTGGGATTCAAAAAGCAGCTGACCGAAACCTTTGACATCGCCTTTGGCCAGCAATTCTGCGGCCTGCTTTACCCGGAAACACTCCTGTACCACATGCGATGCCCGGAGAAATTCTCTGCCGCTGAGCTTCTCTTTGGCGGCAGTGAGTTCCGCCGGGGAAATATCCCGCAGGGTTTTCGCCCCGGGATAGATCGCCGCCAGTACCCTTGCGGCATTTTCACAATCTTCCCGGCGGCTGTTGTAATCCGAATCGACCAGAGTATGTTTTTTCATCGAATTGATGACCACAAAGCTGTAACCGGCCGGCAGAGCGTGCGTACCCAGCACTTCCACCGTGCGGAAATCGCTCATGATGATCGAATCTTTTTTGCCGAAAAGTGAACTGAATTGATCCAGCAAACCGGTTTTCAAGCCAAGAAAATTATTTTCCACTCCCTGACCGGCTCTGGCCAGTTCAGCCTTGCTGATCGGGAAATCCGCATAAGTTGTGACTGCCAGACCGCAGGCGACTTCCAACGCCGCGGAACTGCTCATGCCCGCCGACAGCGGTACATGACTTTCCAAACCGGCAGTGAAAGCAAAGGGTTGAAATCCTCTTTTGCGCAGCTCATTGAGCATGCCGATGATGTATTTGCTGCCGTTTTTCGGCGGCTTGCTGTCAAGGGCTGACAGGTCAAAGTGCATTTCCGTGCCGTCACGGAAGTCCTTGACCGTACATTTTGTGCCGCAGACCGGGGTCAGTACGAAATTGGTGGTCTGTCCCACCGCACAGGAGAGCACAAAACCCTCATTGTAATCGGTATGATTGCCCAGTACTTCCAAACGTCCGGGAGCCTGTGCCGCCACGGCCGGAACCGCTTTGAAATATTTGGTGAATTTATCGATCAACTGCTGCATGAATAATTTTCCTTTCACATGAAACAGATTCTTGAAATGCACTGATTGAAGCTCTCCTGACCGCTTAAAATGTCGATCTGGATACGCAGATAAAGGATCGGCACATCGCAACGGTCAAGCCGGGGGATCCGCACGGCATCCTTTTCGGTGGTAACGATCATTTCCGCACCGGCGGCCTTGGCCTGATTGACGAAATCGATGATCTCCTGCTGAGTGTAGCGGTGATGGTCGGCAAAGTGATCTTTCAAGACCAGTTCCGCACCGAAATCTTCCAGGAAACGTTCAAAACTGTCCGGGCGGGCAATTGCCGAAAGGGCCGCCACCCGGGCTTTTTTCAATGCTGACAGCGGCAGGATCTCTTTGCTGGTCAGTGCGACCAGATGCTGCGGTTTATGGCAGCACTCAATGATCTCTGCCCGGCGGGTATGACGCCGGATGAAGCGTTTGAGATGTTCGATTTTGTGACTGCCGTCGGATTTGGTGAGAAAAATGTAATCCGCCCGGCGGATGTTTTTGATCGGTTCGCGCAAGATGCCCCGGGGCAGCACGTGACCGTTACTGAATGGATCGGTTGAATCCACCAGCACGATATTGATGTGCGGCTTGAGCATCAGATACTGGAAACCGTCATCGAGAATGATCACATCGCTTTGAAAATTATCAATGGCGTAAATTCCCGATTTCACCCGGTCTTTATCCACCACCACCGCCACATCCGGCAGATTCGAGGCCAGCATGTACGGCTCATCACCGGCATAAGCGGAATTGAGCAGCAGGTTTCTGCCGTCGGAAACCACTTTGGGCGGTGTTTCGATCTTGCGGTGGCGGAATATGTGCATCAGCTTTTCGCCGAATGTGCGTTTTTTACTGCGATATCCACGGCTGAGGATCGCGACTTTGCGGCCGTTTGCAGAAAGAGTACGCGCAAAAACCTCCACTACCGGAGTTTTTCCGGTACCGCCGCAGCTCAGGTTGCCGATGCTGACCACCAGACAGCCCAGCGCGTGATTGCGTATCACCCGCTTGTCATACATCCACACCCGGAACTGCACCGCCATCCGGTAAAAACGGGAGGCGACAAAAAGCAGATTTATCAGCATGCGGTCAAACCACCGCCGCCGCCTGCCGGAAATGACTTCAAGGAAGTACTGTTCCAGGTGTTCCGTATCAAGTTTGAATTTGTGCATCTTTCCCCGTAATGATGATTTCCAAGTTTTTTGAAACCGTCTCCTTATAATAATATATAACAGAATCGCCGCAAGCGCAAGGTGAACAGTTGAAATTTTATCAATTAGGTGTTACATTAACATTAAGTTCAGAGGATTTGTCACACTATCGGAGTAAAAATCATGCCGGAATTACCGGAAGCTGAAACCATCGGCAGAGCATTGGATCAGGCCCTCGCCGGAAAGAAGATCACCAAAGTGGAGGTCTTCACTCCGGCCATGCGTACTGCTCTCACTCCGCTGCTTTCTGCCGGTTTGGAAGGAAACACCTTTCTGAAAGTGCGCCGTCGCGGCCGTTATCTGCTGGCCGATATCACCGGAAACCGCTGTTTGCTGATGCACTTCGGCATGTCCGGAGTGGTACGGGTCGAAACCGGCGATATTCCCCGGCGCAAGCATGAACATGTATTCATTCATCTTTCCGGCGGCAATATTTTCCGGTTTGAATGCACCCGCCGTTTCAGCCTTTTGGAAGTGCATGAGTGTCATCCGGAGGGTTTCCCGGCGGTGCTTGCCCATCTCGGTGTTGAACCGTTGAGCGGGGATTTTACCGGAGAATACCTCTTTGAGAAGTGCCGCAAACGCAATGTGCCGGTCAAAAATCTGCTGATGGATAATCAGATCGTCACCGGTATCGGCAATATTTATGTTGCCGAAACGCTCTTTGCTTCCGGCATCGATCCCCGGCGGCCCGGCTGCGGATTGAGGGCGGATGAATGCCGGAGCATTGTGGAAAATGCCCGGAAAATTCTGCAAAGTTCCATTGAGTGCGGCGGTACGACCATTTCGGATTTCCGGCATGTGGATGGCAGTGAGGGAAAATTTGTGCTGAATTTACAGATTTACGGTAAAGCCGGTATGCCGTGTCCGGTGTGCGGCACGGTGATCGATTGTGTCCGGCTGGGCGGCCGGTCGAGTTGTTTTTGTCCGGAGTGTCAGAAGTGAAAAAATTGATTTCTTTGACGGCGGCAGCAGTCGCTGCGATATTGTTTTCCGGGTGTATCTCCGGAAACTCCGGCGGGGCGGAAGTAACCTTGCGGGAGTTTACCGGCAGTGATGATGTTCTGGCGCAAAAAGCCGCAACAGATTACATGAATGGTTTTGTCAATGCTTTGAAAAGCAATGACTTCGCTCAATGGCAACCGGTGCTTGACGCTCAGGGAGCCACTGAAATAACTCCGGAAAAATTTGCCAGAATGCGCCAGGAACTGCATAATGCATTCGGTGCTTTTGAAAGTGCCGGATATCTCGGCATGCTGACCGTCGGAAATTTACGCAGTTACCTGTGGAAATTCCGTTTTTCCCGGGAGGAAAACGGTAAAAATATCATTCGGGATGTTGTTTTTTATACCAAGGTGTTTTGTGCTGACGGCCAGGCCCCGGCAGTCAGCGGATTTGGAGTGAAAGTATTTTGAGAAGAAAAACTTTTGTCGAACAACAGGCCAGTACCGCTCCGGAAGAGCGTCGTCCGCAGCCGTTGCTCAATCCGGTCAAAGTTCCCCGTAAACGCGGTCGCCCCAAAGGGGTGATCGATGTTAAACGGTTGTTGTTTTACAGCCGGGTCAAGCGGATCATCAACAGCGGTCAACGTCTTACCCGGGAAGAGTTTGCCGCCGCATTGGGATTCAAGCCCTATTGTGTGAATACCATGACCACGGCGTTTGACCGTACATCGCCGGCTGATAACCGTGACAACCGCATAAGGCAGGAAAAGATCGACCGCCGGTTCTGTAAACAGCAGCAGATCACCATGGTGCCGGTTCTGGATTCCGAACAGATACTCAATAAGGAGTTTCCGCCGGTCAAAAAGGGAATGCAGACCTTTCCGCTGGAAAAAGAACCGAAATACGGCCGGCATTTGCATTATTTCGGCTTTATCATGCCGGATAACTGCATGCTTATGGATGGCATTTGCAAAGGCGACCGGATCGCCGCTGTCCGCAATATCCGGCCGTGTGACGGCGATCTGGTGGCATGCCGCATGCCCAATACCCGGATCGTGACGGTGCGCCGTTTCGCCGAAACCTGCAATCCGGTGATTTTTGATCTTTACGAGGGCGGCACGCTCAATCCTTTCTGGACTTTGGAAAGTGAACAGCTTATTCAGGGCGTGGTCGTCGGAGTCGTGCGGGACTACTGGCCGGGAAAAATGCCCCGCCGCTGGGAACCGCTGCGGGAAGTGCCGCCATATGTTGTGGCTGAACCGGAAAATGAAAACCATGGAGAATGCTCTGAAAATGACCGTTGAAATATCTTATAAAGAGGAACTCAAACGCAAGGCTGTTCACCTTTCAAGTTTGTGGATGGTGGCGGCAACCTTGCTCCTGCCGTATTTTTTCACTTATGGCCGTCCGATCGGCTGTGGACTTTTTGCCGCACTTTTGCTGTTGACGCTGTTTTCTGAACACTCCTTTGCCAACGGCGGAAGGTATCTGGGCAGATTGTACGGCATGCTTTTCGGCCGGATGCTCCGCAAAGAGGTCAGACCCGGGATGTGGATCGTTTCCGGCGGGGCATTCGTGTTGGCCGCGGCACTGCTGGCCAATATACTTTTTCCGCCGCATATCGCCGCACCGTCACTGGCGGTGATGCTGACCGGGGATGCCGCTGCGGCACTGATCGGACGCAAATTCGGCCGTCACCGGGCTCCCAACGGCAAATCCTGGGAAGGTGTGGCAGCTTTTGTTATTGCCGGTTATGCGGTTCTGGCTCTGGTCAACTGGTTATCCGGGGGGCCTGACACTTTTTATTATGCCGGAATTCCGGCGGTGATACTTGCCGCCGGAGCTGAACTTTTTGAAAAACAACTGCATCTGGATGACAACTTTTCGATTCCGCTCTGTGTCGGAGCGGTTCTGGCTGCCGCCGGTGCCGGATCGGGAATTTTTTAACGGGGGGAATTGGAGAAATGTTTGCTCAGGATACTGCTGTTTACGGTGCTTTGCTTCAGGAATATAATGTCGCCAGAATCCGCGAGGTCAACCGTGAGCGTGCCGCCCGGATCGCGGCTTTGAAAACCAGAGAGGATGCTTTGGCATACGTAGAAAGCGTCCGCAGTACGATCGCCGGGATATTCGATCTGCCGCCACGTCCGGAAAATTTGCATCCGCAGATCACCGGAGTGGTTGAGTGTGCTGACTGCCGGATCGAAAAGGTGATCTTTGAGAGCCGTCCGGATTTTCCGGTCACTGCTCATTTATTCGTGCCGCATGATCTGACTGCTCCGTCTCCGGCGGTGCTTTTTCTCTGCGGGCATTCAGCCAACGGCAAACTCTTTTCGCCATACCATACCGGAGCACGCACTCTGGCCAAAAAAGGTTTTGTCACGCTGCTGGTCGATCCGGCCGGTCAGGGCGAGCGTTGGCAATTCACCAAAGCCAAACGGGCGGCTACGATCGCCGGCATCTGTACCAGAGAACACAACATGCTTGGCAAACAGATGTATCTTGCCGGGGAATTTTTCGGTTCGTGGCGGGTGCATGATGTACTTTGTGCTCTGGATTATCTGCTTGCCCGTCCGGAAGTTGATCCGGCCAGAGTCGGAGTGACCGGCACTTCCGGCGGCGGTACGCTGAGCACCTTTGCTCAGGCTCTTGATCCCCGCTTCACCATGGCCGCCCCCAGCTGCTATGTGACCAGCTGGCAGCGCAATATTGAAAATGAATTGCCTGCCGATGTGGAACAGATACCGCCGGGTATTCTGGCTGCCGGATGCGAAATGGGGGATTTCATTCTTGCTTATGCTCCCCGTCCGATATTGCTGCTGGGGCAGAAAAATGACTTTTTCGATTGCCGGGGATTGTCGGAAACTTTTGAGATGTGCCGCAAAGTCTACAAACTGCTCGGTGCCGAGGAAAATCTGCAATGTTTCATCGGACCGGACAGTCACGGATATTCGCCTTTGCACCGCCGGGAAATGTATAAATTTTTCGGCGGTCTTGCCGGGATATGTGCCGATGGCGATGAAGCGGATATTTCCGGACTTGAGTCGGATAAGATGCTTTGCACTCCGACCGGACAGGTTGCTGATCTGCCCGGTAAAAGGCTCATTCACGATCTGATCATTGAAAAACTTGACCGGCTGGCCGCCGGAAGAAAAAAGCTCTCTTTGCCGGAACTCAAAGAACTTTTTACCGGTCAGTATGCTTTTTCCGCAGAAATGCCGGTTCCCTACTGCCGTTCTTTGCGCTATGAATATGTCCGCAACTGGGAACCGGCGGCGAAATGTTTCTCCCGTTTCGCTCTGGAAAACACTCCGGGATTGATCACGCCGGTCATTTTGCGCAATCCGGAAAACAAGGCATATTTCCACTTTCCGGAAATGGAGTCATTGACGGTTTACATTCCCCATCTTTCCGCGGCCGAGGAGCTGTGCATGTATGAGTATGACACTCCGGTGCTCGGGGTGGATATGCAGGGCATCGGTGCGGCACTTTCGCGCAATTGTGATTTGCAGCATCCGGATGATTTTTTCAATCCCTACGGCTGTGACTATCACTTCAACTCCTGTGAAATACTTTTCGGCTCATCCATGCTCAACCGCCGGGTCGGTGAGATCATCGGAGCGATCGCTTATGCCCGCTCCTGCGGAACCGGAGAGTTTCACATCCACGGCAGAGGTCAGGGGTGTATCCCGGCGGTGATCGCTGCCGTTTTGTGCGATGATATCCGGTCACTGAAATTGATCGATGCTCCGCAATCATTCGATCTCATGGCCAGAGAGGAAATTTCCGAATGGCCGCATGCTGTGATGCTCCGGGGAATCCTCAAATACACCGATCTGCCGGATATTTATGAGGCCTTGAAAGAAAAAATGACGGTGAAAATCTGCAATTATGCCAATAATTTCTTTGAAAGCAAATTTTTATGATCAAAATTCTTTTTGTCTGCCACGGCAACATCTGCCGCAGTCCGATGGCGGAATTCATGATGAAAAAAATGGTGGATGAATCCGGAATATCCGGCCGTTTTGAAATCGCTTCAGCGGCGGTCAGCCGCGAGGAACTCGGCAATCCGGTATATCCTCCGGCAGCCGCTCTCCTCAAGGCGCACGGTATCGACTGCCGGGGAAAATTTGCCCGGCAGATGACCGCCGGAGATTACGGATATTTTGACATGCTTATCTGCATGGATGATTCCAATTTGCGCAATATGCGGCGGATCACCGGCGGCGACCCGGATGGCAAAATGTACCGGCTGCTGGATTTTACCAGCCGTCCCGGCGAGGTTTCCGACCCGTGGTACTCCGGTGATTTTCAGCGCACCTGGGAAGATATCGATAGCGGGTTGCGCGGATTGCTTGCAAAGCTTGACAAAACCGTATAAACAGAGTTTCATTATCGTAAAAACGGCAATTCCCGGATATTTTGCAAAAAAAACTCTTTTTTGTATCAACGGCCTATTGACAAAAGTGCTTTTTGGTGGCACATTATATTATTTCATGCGGAAAATAGACGATTTACATAAATTTTCAGTTTAATATTCTAAGGAGAGAAAAAATGACCAAACGTGACCTCGTTGTCAAAATCGCCAAAGAAACCGGAATCATCCAGAGTGATGTTGCAAATATTGTTCAGCGCACCCTTGACAGCATCGCCGGTGAATTGATCGCCGGAAACGATATTGAATTGCGCAACTTCGGCGTTTTCGAGATCAAAGTCCGCAAGAGCCGTAAGGGCCGCAATCCCCGCGATACCAAAAATGAGGTCATCATCCCCGAGCGCACCGTGATCAAATTCCGCGCCGGTAAAGAACTCAAAGAGCAGGTTGAAAAACTCAACCCCGCCGACTTCCGTTAATTCCGGGGTTGCATAAAATTGTCAATACACGCCTGACGAAATCAAAGCTTCGTCGGGCGTCTTGCTTTTTTTCGGAAACTGAATAAGAGGATTTCAAAAGTTCTTGTGAAGTATTGAAATCACTTTGAATAATTTGAATCTTTAATTGTGGAGGTCTGTTATGGCTGCTTTTGCTCCCCCGCCGGGCACTGCGGATATCTTTCCCGCAGAAGCCGGTGAATGGCGGTTTTTGGAAAATACTGCCGCCAAAGTCTTTGCAAGTTACGGATACGGTGAGTTGCGCACCCCCGTATTTGAATACACTGAAGTGTTTCAGCGCGGTTTGGGCGGTGAAACTGAAGTCGTCCAAAAAGAGATGTACACCTTTGAGGATCGGGGCGGCCGCAGTCTGACTCTCCGCCCGGAAGGTACTGCCGGAGTTATGCGCGCTCTGACCAATACCGATGTGGCCAACGGCAGTGAACAGCGGGTCTTTTACTACGGACCGATGTTCCGCGGAGAACGTCCCTCCGCCGGCCGCCGCCGCCAGTTTCATCAGATCGGTGTGGAAAATGTCGGCCGCTGTGCCGCTTTGATCGATGCTGAATGTATCGCCATGCTTCACAATTTTCTGTTGGCCGCCGGTATCACCGGGGCAACTTTCACCATAAATACCCGCGGCGTCGCTGCTGACCGGGTGCCGGCTGAAGCATTCCTGCGCGAATACTTTTCCAAACACATCGATGCCATGTGTCCGGATTGCAAAAACCGGCTTGAACGCAACATCTGGCGTATCCTTGACTGCAAACAGGAGTGCTGCCAGCCGATCATTGACAATGCACCGAGTTATATCGATTCATTCAGCGATGAATCCAAATCCTATTTTGCAGAAGTCAAAGCGGCATTGACCAGACTCAATGTGCCATTCAAAGTTTCTTCACGGCTGGTTCGCGGGCTGGATTATTATGTCCACACCGTTTTTGAAGTCACTCATCCTGCGATCGGTGAACAGATCGCCATCGCCGGCGGCGGCCGTTACGAACTCTTTCTGCCCGGCGAGAAAAAACCCATTCCCGGTGTCGGATTTGCTACCGGTGTGGAGCGTCTGCTCATGGTCAGAGATGCTCTTCAGGCTCCGGCGGTCAGCGGTGACAGATGTGACTGCTGTCTGATCGGGCTCGGTGCCGCCGCCCGTCTGGAAAATCTGGTTCTTGCCGATACTTTGCGCAAGGCCGGTAAAAATGTCGCTCTCGAACTTGAGGATCGTTCTTTCAAAGCCCAGATGCGTTTTGCCAACCGTTCGCTTGCTCCGCTTGCAGTCATCCGCGGCGAAAGTGAAATGGAAAAGCAGATCGCCATCGTCAAGAATATGGCCGACGGTTCGCAAATTGAGATCCCGGAAGCCGGATTGACGGATTATCTGCTTGAAAATATTTGAACAAAACTTAATAAATCAAAAAGGAATTTGAAAAAATGCTTACCAAAAAAAATCTGATTTTCCTCGGCGGCCCCGGTGCCGGTAAAGGAACCGTTTCCAACGAAATGATCAAAAAATACGGTGTCGCCCACATTTCCACCGGCGATATCCTCCGGGCGGAAGTCGCCAAAGGCACCCCCGCCGGCAAAGAGGCCGGAGCCATTATGAAATCCGGCGGACTTGTCCCCGACGCCATGGTTTGCGGCATGGTCGGTGAACGTCTCAAAGAAGCCGATTGCGACAACGGTTTCATCCTCGACGGCTTTCCCCGTACCATTGCACAGGCCGAAACCCTCGCCGACATCCTCGGTAAAATGGGTAAAAAAATCGATGCGGTGATCTATCTCAACGTCGCCGACGATATCATTCTCAAACGCCTCACCGCCCGCATGAATTGCCGCGGATGTGATGCCATCTACAACAAAATTTTCATGCCCCCCAAGACCGAAGGTATCTGCGATAAATGCGGTTCCGAACTTTATCAGCGCGCTGATGACTCCCTCGAAACTGCCCAGAGCCGTCTGGCCGTCTTTCATAAACAGACCCAGCCGCTGATCGATTTCTATGAAAAACTCGGTTTGCTGTACAGCTGCAAGAGCACCGAACTTGACGAAATCGTTGCCGAATTGGCTAAAGTTCTGGAGTAATTTATCATGTCCGGAAACCGGATCATCCATACCCCGGAAGAAATCAGCCGCATTCGCCGCGCTGCCGCAATTACTGCCGGTGTGCGCGACGAAATCGCCCGCTTGACTCATCCGGGCATGAGTACTTTCGATATTGATCAGCTCGCCGGACAGCTCATCAATGCCACCGGCGGGCGCAGCGCATTCAAAAACTATCACGGATTCCCCGGTAATATCTGCATCTCGGTCAATGATGTCGTTATCCACGGCATCGGTTCACCGGATGTTATCGTTACCGAAAACGATATCATCAGCATTGATGTCGGAGTAACTGTTGACGGTGCCATGGGGGATACTGCACTTACTTTCGGATTCAAAGAGTTTTCCGGCGAAGTCAAACGCCTGATCGACGGTACACAGCAATCTCTGATGGAGGGTATCGCCGCTGCCAGATGCGGTGCATTCGTCCGGGATATCAGTGCTGCCGTCGAAAAATGTGCCAGACGGCATAAATTCGGCATCGTCCGGGATTTCGTCGGTCATGGATGCGGCATCAAACTTCATGAACCGCCGGAAGTTCCAAATTATACCGGTTGGGGCAAAGGTCCCAAACTTGAACCCGGTATGATCCTCTGTATCGAACCGATGATGAATCTCGGTACCGATTCCGTGAAAGTTGACCGTAAAGACGGTTGGACCGTGCGCACCGCCGATGGCAAACTCAGTGCGCACTTTGAACATATGATCCTCATAACAGATAATGAACCGGAGATCTTAACGTGGCCAAAGATGATGTAATCAAAGTTGAAGGTGTCGTGCGCGAATTGCTGCCCAACACCATGTTTCGTGTGGAAATTCAGGGCGGACATGTGGTCAATGCCCATATTTCCGGCAAAATGCGTATGAATTTTATCCGCATCCTGCCCGGTGACAATGTCACTATGGAAATGTCCCCCTACGACCTTACCAAAGGCCGGATCGTCTTCCGCAAAAAATAATTCCGCTTTGCGTTACCGGCAAAAACCGGCCTTGCAAAAAACGGGATTTGCCTTATAACGCCTGGCAAAATAACCGGTGTGCGGTATAGTTCAACGGGCGGTCGGTTCCGCCTTTTCACCGGGGGATTGCCGTTCAGTTTTCAACGTATGACAATGACAGGGATGTATCATGACCAGAGAAATATTATTTCAGCAAAGCGACAGTGCTATTGAAAATCACGCCTCGCAGATCACCTCTATTGCCAAAACGTTATGGGAACATCCGGAAACCGGCTACCGGGAGGAAAATTCTTCCGCATTGCTGATTTCCACTCTGGAAAAGCTGGGTTTTGAAGTCCGTAAAAATCTGGCAATCACCGGATTCCGGGCCGATCTGGATACCGGCAAACCCGGGCCGACCATCGCCATCATGGGCGAATATGATGCTTTGATCGTGCCCGGCCACCCCGAAGCTGTCAACGGTTTGGCCCACTCTTGCGGACACCATACCAGTGCCGCCGGGTTGATCGGTTCTGCCATCGGTCTTAAAGCCGCAGTGCAATGCGGCGGACTTTGCGGAAAAATCGCTTTCATCGGTACCCCCGCAGAGGAAGGTATCGAACTCGAATACCGTCAGCAGTTGATCAAAGAGGGCAAAATCCGTTCCATCTCCGGAAAATCCCAACTCATCCGCGAAGGTGTGCTCGATGATGTCGATATCGCCTTTATGCACCACCTCAACAACAAATTCGGATTCAATGATCACAATGGTTCCGTCTGTAAAAAAATCACATTCACCGGCAAAAGCTGCCATGCTTCAGCTCCGCACAACGGCATCAATGCTTTGAATACCATGAATCTGGCTCTTCATGCCATCGCTCTTTTGCGGGAATCGTACAGCAACTCTGACAAAGTCCGCTTTCACGGTATCGTTTCCGAGGGCGGACAATCCGTTAACGTCCTGCCGGATAAGATCGTTATGGATTACATGCTCCGGGCTGAAACCGTGGAAAAACTGGTCGAAGTCAATGATCGTTTCGATAATGCAGTGAAATATGCCGCCATGGCCGCTGAATGTGCATGCCATATCGAATCCATGCACTACTCCATGCCGCTTTACGATGATCCGGAACTGGGAAAAGAGTTGGAAAACACCGTCAAAGAACTTTTCCCGGATGCCAATTTCGATTTCAATAAAACATTCTTTGCCAGCTGTACCGATATGGGCGATGTCGGGACCGTCATCCCTGCTGTTCACGGCTATGTACCGGGAATGACCGGTACTTCTCACGGGAATGACTATTTTGTTGCCGACTATCACGATGCGTGCATTATTCCGGCAAAAATCAACGCCCGGCTGGCAATAGAATTGCTTTTCGGAAATGCGGAAAAAGGGCGGCGGATCGCGGCACGCAAAGCTGATTTGATGTCCATTGACGAATACATCAAAACCATTGATCACATTTCCATCTGCTGACAGCCGCCCGGCGACCTTTTCTCCAAAAAATCTCCCTTCCGGCTTCGTTATACTACGCCGTGACAAGGCGGCCGCAGGAGAGCGGCCTCGCCGCTCGTGCTTCGCACTCGGCGGTTTCAGTCGATTTTCCGGAGGCCTCGCTCTCCGTCATTCCG
>JAFVZS010000070.1 GCA_017508015.1 Lentisphaeria bacterium | reverse complement strand
ATGGTACCGACGAAGGGAGTCGAACCCTTAAGCCTTGCGGCACACGGACCTGAACCGTGCGCGTCTGCCAATTCCGCCACGTCGGCAACAATCAACCCGGATCAGTTTTATCTGATCGTGTCATTTAATATAGCCCCGTTTTGAAATTTTTCAAGCCGGGAAAACATTTTTTTTGACTTTTTTTATCGATTGTCGATTGTAAAAGTAAACGCACACTCTTTTTGAGAAGTGTGTGCGTTTACTATGAGAAAACCGGTATGTGCCTTTTTCACTTATCCCAACTCTCGTTACCCAGCAAACCGCGTGAGAACCAGCACGGTTCAAAACCCTTCTCCGTGGCCAAACGGCACGCCTCTTCGATCCGCTCAAGATGGTTCGGAATGTAGTTGAAATACTCCGGAAAGCTGTACTGCTCATGCGTCATCAGCGAGAGCGTATCCCGATCTTCTTCGATCTCCGCAAACTTTTTCTGCAATACCTCAATATCATCATAATTGCAGCAGCAAACATTATTCAGCAGAAAAATATCAAAGAACCGGTCATAGAAAATGTGCTTGCTGCGGATATAATACGCCACATCTTTCTCATAGTGATAACCTATATCCGTCACTTCGTGAGCATGTTTCTCGCCGATACGGGCAATGCTGCCGATATATCCGCCGGCAAGACACTTCGTGCCGCGCTCCTGAAGCACATGAAAGTTTTCAGGATTGGTTATCGCCCAGTGGAAAACCATCGGCGGCATGAAACTTTCCGCTCCGGCGAAACGGCAGACTTCATGATAAATTTCATCATAATCCGCCGCCATTTTCGTGCCGTTATCGTGCTGATAAGGGCGGTCGGGAAATTCACCGTCGGCATGAAACGACATTTTCAGCCAGTCGCTGTTCGCCTGAAATTCAGATTTGTAATCCTCCGGCATATCATGCAGTGTGAAATCTTTGTGGTGATCATCCCGGCAAAAGAGATTCAACAGAAATTTGGTTCCATATTTATCGTGAATATCTTTCAAGCGGCCGAGAAAATTTCTCTCATCAAAGATCGACTGCGGCCGCTCTCTGGCGATCCAGCGCAGAAAAAACACACAATCGTCGATAAAAAAGCTGTATCTGCGCGTGGATTTTTTATCCCATCCGACTGTGAGCACCTGACTTCTCACACCGAAATAATCACTGGCTTCCACGGTGATTTTATTGATCTTTTCCGTCAGCTTCACCTTGGCAGAAAAATTACGGTCAGCTTTTACAGCTTTCACGCCATTGACTGTAACCTCCGCCTGCGATGAGGCCAAACCCTCAACAGTGATCTCCAAACCATCTTCACTTTCCACGCCATGATGACGGTTCAACACCGCGCCGTCACGTAAATTGGTAATTTCCAACATGATTTTTCTCCTTTGTTATTGGATTTTTTACCGTATATGCTATATTATATCACCGCTTGATTCAAAAATAAATATGCAAAAAAGGACATCTTGCGGCACTTTTGGACATCAAGGAGAAAATTTATGGGTTACTTCGACGATTTTCAGTTGCTCAATGTCATCAATGTCCGGATGTACGGCAATGCGGAACCTGCCACCATATTCACCCGCTGTCACTATATCGGACTTATCCGCGGCACTCTGCTGCTCAATGATCAGCCAGAATCCCGGCCGCTGATCTACCTCACGCCCAAACACATCCACACCTATTCCGGCTGGCGATCCCCCGCCGGAAAATACCGGGACAACTTTTACCTTGAATGTACCGGCAAACGGGCCGACCGACTCTTTGCCGCCTTTGATGCCACCGCCCGAAGCCGTCTGATATTCGTCCGCGACCATGCCCCTTTTCTGGATAAACTCAACGAGTTGCAGCAACTTTTTGCCGCCGGGGAAATTCTGCACCGCCCCCGCATCATTCTTTGCATAGAGGAATTCGCCGCCTTGCTCGAAGAAAATCTGCAAGCCGAAAAAAATCCCGCCGCCCGCTCCTGTCATCTGGACGAACTGCTTTTCGCCATCAATAAAGAACCGGAAAAAAAACGGGATTTCGCCGCTTGCGCCAAAGCCGCCGGATTCACCTTGCGGCACTGGAACCGGATCTTTACTGCGGCAACCGGCATGCCCCCTCACCGCTTCGTCAATTTCTGCCGGATAAAAAAGGCCAGAAATCTGCTCTGTTCCACCAATCTTTCCATCAAAGAAATCGCTTCGCAATGCGGATTTGATAACGCCTCAGACTTTTCCAGATTCTTCCGGAAAAACACCGCGATCACTCCCGGCGAATGCCGCCGCAGTGCCTTAAGGTAAAGCTGTCACCCAACTTATTCGGCATCCACACCGGCGGCACGCTGTTTCACGATCTTCCACCTGCCGTCACTGCCTTTGACCAATTCGGCAGTGATCCGCTCGATCGTCTCATCGCTCTGTCGGATCGTGTAGACCAACTGTGCCTTATTGCCATCTACCGCCACCGAAACGCCCCGGTAACTGCGGATTTTTTCATCCATTTGATTCTGATATTCGGTAAGCATATCGCTCAAGGTGCGGCGGGATTCATCGGCCAGTTTTCTGCCGCCATCGGTATCCGCTACTTCCGAAATCAACGCTCTGGTTTCGCTATCCAACTCATCGGAATTCATGGCAAATACGGCGGCGACCAGTTCCAGAAGTGTCGCTTCGCTTCTGGCAGTGATGCTCAAAACCCTGCCCATATCCGCCAGTTGCGCCATATCCTCCTGCAACTCTTCTGCTCCGGTTTTGCTGCCGTCGGCATCTGTATACTCATAATCCGGAATCTGAATGAATGCCATTGCTCCGGCGATATCAAATTCCCGCAGACAGCGATGAAATTGCAACACCACCTCTTTTACCGCCGTTTCATCAGCAGACTCCGCCGGAGTGTTTTCTCCGGCACAAAGGAACAATGCGGCACAGCACACCGCAAGTGACATCCACAATTTTTTTATCATCGCCCCGCTCCCAAATGTTCATTTCTGACGACCAGCCATTTGCCGTCAACTTTTTTCATCTTGTATTTTGTCCGGTAAACTGAACCGCCGGAAGTCGCCGGCACACTCAAAACGGCTTCGGCTTCATCGCCGTTGAGTGTCACCGTCACGCTCCAGTTATCCCGACCGTCGGCGACCCGGGCATAAGAGGCTTTGACCGCAATGATCGCGCCTTTATATTCAGCGGCCAGATTTCTGCCGAATTCAGTATCTTTTGCCTGCCGGATAAGTTCCCGCTGTTCATCATTCAGAGTGCGGCCGCTGATCGCCCAGTAATTTTCAACGATCACTTCCAGATCGTCACTTCCCTCAATATTGGCCATCGCCTGTGCCATGCGCTGTAAATCGGCGTAACTTCTTTGGGAACCATCGACATTAACCTGCACATATTCCGGAGAACACAACTGCAGAAGTTTATTGAAGTCAAAGGTCAACTGCGCCACTCTGAAATCTTTCACCGCCTCTGCAACGGCCGTTTCATCGTTGGCGGCCAGCATCAGCACTCCGCAAAAAATCAGTAAACAAATCAGAAACTTTTTCATGCCGGATCCTCCTGACGCAATTCACAGATCAGCCATTGCCGGTTGACTTTCCGCAGCTTATAGTGCGTAATGTATTTTTTGCCGCTTCCCGGTTCAGTGACCTCCTGAATGGCGGTGGCCTGATTTCCGGAAATTTTCACATCCCGGATCGTCATCATTTTGATCAATGCCTCCCGCATGGATGACATCTGATTTTTTATTGCATTCAACTGCTGTTTGACCGCCGCCAACGCTTGCGCTCCTTTCGGAGTTCCCTTGATTGCCCGGATCTGCTGCCGCTGGGCCTCACTCATAACAGCACCCTGCAATCTCATGGCACATGCCAGCACTACCTCCAGATCATCGCTGTTTTCCATCATCCGGTAGGTCAGCATCATCTGCCGGAGGTTTTCAGCGGTTTTCCGGGAACCATCCGGAGCATACTCCACATAATCATCAGTGCAATATTTCAATGCCTTTTCGAAATCAAATGCAAATATCGTCAAACGGTATTCGATGAGTGTATTGATGATTTGAGAAGATTCAGAAGCTGACACGGCAAATGCGGTAACGATCGCCGCCAGCAGAATAAAACATTTTTTCATCATTTGCCTGTTCCTTTAACTTCAGTACTGCTGACCAGCCATTTGCCATCATGTTTCACCAGTTGATAATCGCAGCGGTAAGTATTACGGGAAAGCGGATCGGTCAGATACAACACTGCGGTGGCCCGGTCGCCATTTATCCGCACCGCAGAAACCCGGATATGGGCGGCCAATTCCCGTCCCTGAGCCGCCAGTTTGGCGAAATTGGTGCGAAGCATGGTCAGAAGCTCCTTGCCGCGCGCACTGTTTTTTTCGGAAATGATCTGCTGCCGCTGGAAATCACTCATGGAACTGCCCTGAAGCAGCAGAGCATTTTCCATGACCACTTCCAGATCGTCAGAACTTTGCATCAATTGAAAATATCCGGCCAGTTTTTCCAGTTCCTCATAACTGCGGCTGCGGCTATTGCCGTCAGTTTCCCGGTAATCAGAAGAGCAGTGAGCAAGCAATGCCTTGAAATCTGTACTCAACAATGCACTCCGGTGCCCGGTCACAGCTGCGATGACCGCCTTTTCTGCGGCGGCTTTTTCGGCGGCCAGTTTTTCTGCGGCGGCTTTTTCGGCGGCCAGTTTTTCGGCGGCGGCTTTTTCGGCGGCCAGTTTTTCGGCGGCAGCTTTTTCTGCGGCGGCATGTCCCGATTCAGCGGCGGAACCGGTCAGAAAAACGACCGCCGACAGCACAATTGAATATAAAAATCGTTTCATTTGAGAAAAATTTCCTTTCCGGTAAATATTACGTTATACAATACTACTTTATTTTGTATATTTCAAATACATTCCATTGAAAAATATTATTTTATCATCTCTTGAATATTTTATTGCGCACCGCTATATTAACCGCAGGTAATCAAGGATGAATAATGACTGCAATCGATAAAGTTCATGAGATCGCCCGGGCCGTTAAACAAGCCGGCGGCAGGGCAATGCTGGTCGGCGGCTGTGTCCGGGATACACTTCTCGGTATCCCGGTCAAGGATTTCGATCTGGAAATCTACGGTTTGCATGCGGATAAACTGCAGAAAATTCTGCAGAACATCTGCGAAACCGATGCCGTGGGCATGAGTTTCGGAGTTTTGAAAGTCAAACACTTCGATATTGACATCGCCCTGCCGCGCAAAGAAAACAAAAGCGGCTCCGGCCATCGGGGATTCATTGTGGAAGTGACCCCGGAACTGGACTTTGCCGCCGCCGCCGGACGCCGGGATTTTACCATCAATGCGATCATGCAAGATGCCCTGACCGGGGAGATCATCGACCCGTGGCATGGGATGGATGATCTGAAAAAACGGATTTTGCGTCATGTTTCCCCGGCCTTTACTGAAGATCCCCTGCGGGTGCTGCGCGGCATGCAGTTTATCGCCCGTTTCAAACTTACTGCCGATCCCGGAACAGTTGAACTTTGTTCGACGCTTTCCCAAGATGAATTACCTGCTGAAAGGTTGGCTTCAGAATGGGAAAAACTGCTGCTCAAAGGTGTCCGTATTTCAGACGGTTTGAATTTTTTAAAAGCTTGCCGGTGGGTGAAATTCTATCCGGCTCTGGCGGCATTGACCGATTGTCCGCAAGACCCACGCTGGCATCCGGAGGGCAGCGTCTGGAATCATACGCTAAAAGTCACGGATGCCGCCGCCGGAATGCGGGATGATTCACCGGATGATCTGGTGCTGATGCTGGCCGCACTCTGCCATGATTTCGGCAAACCGGCCTGTACGGTCATACAGAGTGACGGCCGGATAACCAGTTGCGGTCACGACACCTTTCTGGAACCGGCAGAAAAATTCATCACCTCCATCTGGCAGCGCAAAGATCTGCCGGAAAAAGTTCTGCCGCTGATATCGCACCACATGCACCCGTGGCAGCTGATCGAAAACCACGCCTCTGATAAAGCTTTCCGCAAACTGGCACTGCAAACCGGCAATCCGCAACTGCTGGCCAAAGTCGCCGAAGCCGATGTGCGCGGCATTGACAGCAGTCAGGAAAATTGTGAACGGCAATTGAAAAATATCGAACTTTTCCGTCAACGCTGCTGCGAACTGGCCATCGCCGATTCCGCTCCGCGACCGTTGATTTACGGCCGCCATCTGATCGAAAGAGGCCTGAGACCGGGCAAAAACTTCAAACCGCTGCTGGATGCCTGTTTTGAAGCACAGTTATCCGGCAAATTTGACGATTTAACCGGTGCATTGCATTATCTGGATAATATATTATGCGAAAAATAATTCACATCGACATGGATGCATTTTTTGCTTCAGTTGAACAGCGTGACCGCCCGGAATTGCGGGGCAAACCGGTGATCGTCGGCGGCGCACCGCAACGGCGGGGAGTGGTTTCGACCTGTTCCTATGAAGCGCGTAAATTCGGAGTCCGCTCCGCCATGCCCAGTGCCACAGCTTTGCGCCTCTGTCCGCAGGCGGTATTCATCAATCCCGACCACCGCCGTTACCAGCGGGTATCCCGGATCATCCGGCAGGAGTTTCTCAAACTTACGCCGTTGATCGAACCGATCTCCATCGACGAAGCGTATCTGGATGTTTCCCGGTGCTGTGATTCTCTCGAAGCGGCCCAAATTCTGGCAGAAAATCTGCAAAAGGCGATCCTGGAACGTACCGGTCTGACGGCATCGGCCGGAGTATCTTTCAACAAATTTCTGGCTAAAACTGCTTCAGATTACCGGAAACCGGCCGGTCTGACATTGATCACCCCGGCGGATGCTCCGGCGTTTCTCGACGATCTGCCTATCGAAAAATTCCACGGCATCGGCCGGATCGGCGTAAAAAAACTGCATACGATCAATGTGCGTTGCGGCCGGGACCTGAAAAAACTTTCCCCATCCATATTGAAAAACATGTTCGGCAAAGCCGGAGCATTTTATTACGGCATCGTCCGGGGAGTCGATGAAAGAGCTGTGGAATTGGAAGGCGATCCGAAATCCATCAGCAAAGAGATCACCCTGCCTTATGATTGCCGGGATATGCGCGAGTTGCGCATATTGCTGCGCCATCTGGCCAGTAAAGTTTCCCGCCGGGCGATCCGTAAAGGTTTGGTCGGGCATGCCGTGACGATCAAACTGAAATTTGCCGATTTCCAGACGATCACCCGTTCGATCACTCTGGAAACTCCGACCAACAACAGTACAGTCATCGGCAAGCATGCCGTAGCATTGTTCGAAAAAGCCGCCATCGGCGACCGGGCGATCCGGCTGGCCGGAGCTGGGATAACCCAGTTGGCCCCCGCCGGAGAATTATCCGTTATCCAACTGCGTTTGCCGCTGGATAAGTGAATTTCAATTCCCCGGCAAAACGAAATCCCAGATCTTCATCCCCCGGCGCACGCCGTTTTCCCGGAAAAAGTTATAGAAATACTCCACCCAGTTTCCCGCCTGAAGTGCCGCTTCCCCGTTGGCAAAAGGATTGACCGCAAAATATATAACTTTACCCTTGCCGACCTGACGGCGGTAAGCGGCACACCGGCCATTGGTCCAGACCGCTTCCACTTCAGCATCATCCGGCGGCACGACCGCCCGGCACGTTGCGCCGTTATCCGCAAAAATCCGCAACGGTTTGCGGCCGGCTCCGAAATAGATAAATCCGGCCGCCGGTATCGCTGTTGTCACTGGATCACCCAGTAAACTTTCCCGCTGTGCCACCGGCTCACCATCCGGTGCGATCCGGAATGCTTCCGGATCAAGGATAATCAATGTACCGCCGTTACGCACAAAATTTTCCAACGCGTTGGCCACTGACTTATCCACATATTCCAATGCCGGGGCAAAGCATATTTTCACATGAGCCGGCACTTTTTTATCTTCCATCAACTGACGGTCACTGATAAAGACAAAATCCCCTCTGATCTTTTCGGCAAAAATGGAATACAGCGAATAATAATCCATCTGTCCCCGGTCAAAACGCCCCCAGTTGCCGACATAATTATACAATATCGCCACCGGACTTTTCTCCGGCAGAGCCAAAGGTCTCATCGTGGTAACGCTCCGGCTCAAATTCAATATTTGCGGGTAAATATCCGGACACTCTTCCAAATTTTTCAACGCATAGAATGAGAGGATATCCGCACCGTTTTTCAATGCCTGTGACACCCATTCAGTGAGGTTTTCCGCACTGGGCGATTGCCCGTGATAACGGAATGCCTGCACATAAACAAAAATTTTGGCCGGTGACGCCAGATCATGAGCCAATCTGGTGCAAAATCCGGTGTGATAAACCGCTCTTGCCGCTGAAAAAATAGTGCGTGTGGCAGTCGGATAAGGATCGACCCCGATCCAATCACCGTAACGGGCCAGCAACGGCAACTCTTCAAAGCCGCTGTAAGCCGCCACAGTATTGCAAACCAGCGGCATAAACGGCATTTGCGGAGCATGATTTTTCAAAATATCCCGCAACCGGTTGAAAGTTGCCGCCGCCTGATCATTCCACCAGCGGCAGAATGCAATATGGCGCAAACCGTCATCCGGATCGGTCATCCCCCGGTTCAGATCCGGCATACCATATTTCCCGTAACCGTAATTTTTCCGGATAAATTCATTCAAACTCTGCAATGCGGTGAGATTTTCCGGATTCAGCGAATAACTGAAACAGGAGATCAATGAATTTGTCGGTTCATCAAAACCTCTGGCAAAAACAGAGCGACTGACCGCATCGGCATTTTCCGTAAGAAATTTTTCCAGAAATTCCGCCGTGCATATTCCCAGTTTTTTATCCCCGATATTGCTTGATCTCCCGTGAAAATAAACGGCTCCATTGCCAATAACAGTGCGGTCGTGGGAAGTATTGTGAATGGCAAGTGCAAACTTCAGATCCGGATATGCGGCCATGATCCGGGAATAGTTTTCCCGGCCGCCCAAATGCTGGATCACCCACGGATAAAACGCCGGAACCAGCATACCGTTATTCTGCATTGCGGCAATGATCTCCATCGTTCTTTGCGGCCAACTTTCCCGGTTCTGCTCCTGGAATGGTGCGCTGTAACGCTCCAGATAGATGTCGCATCCGGGGCCGATGACCAGATAATTCCCGTCTCGCCGGGGCACCTGGGCAAATTCCCGTTTCTGCCGGACTACCGCCAGCGTATCGCCATCCATATCCATCACACTGCGGACGAAAAGTGCATCACTGTTTCTGAATGTGATCCGGCTGAAGTGAGCCTCCTTGCCCGGCATTCCGAAACGCCGGTCAAGCTGGGTCTGCTCCTGCGCTGCGCCCCGGCGGTTGCGCAACACATTCACCCGCAACACTGCTCCGGCAGCCGGAGCAAACTCAAGATCGGCAAAAGGAATGATAAATTCCGCACTCCATAATCCTTCGCCCTTTTCACATTCGACCCGCCATGACCCGTTCCACGACGCATCAAAGCGGCGGGGATCACCGGGAATGGAAATTTTCAATTCCCCGTCACAGCGGACTGCGGCACTATTCGTCACCAACTGCCAGACCCGGTCGCCGTGAGCAAAAAACAACTCCACCGAATCATCCAGATAAACCGGCCCGTCACAATCACTTACAGCAGTACGCAAACATGAGATGTCACTTTCCCGGCAAATAACTTTCACATAAAGATTTTCCCGGTCATAAGTCAGAAAAACCGTCGAATCCGCAACCGCCGGATAAGCACTGCCGTAACGGAAAAAACCGTTGATCCCGGTGGCGGTCACATAACGGGATGCCGCCGATCCTCCGGCATACGGAGCAATTACCGCACTTAACGGCAAAACTTCCACCCGGCATCCGGTCACACTTATCTTGCCGGAAATGCCGGTCAAACACAGGGAAATCTGATAATCTGCCGCACCATCGGGCATAACAAAAGAACAACGGAAATTATTTCTGCCGGCGGCCAGCGGTAAATCATGCGAAATTTCCCCGGCACTGCCGGGGCGTTTGCTCTCATTTTGAAATGCGATAATGACTTTCGCCGAACTGCTTTCCGTCATCTGCAAATCACTGCATTCAAATTCCATATCCAACCGGCAAAGTTCACCGGCATTGCCAGTGCCTCTGGTGTAAAAAGATACCGGAACAGTTGAATTTTGAAACTCAAACGATACCGTCCGTTTCCCCCGGTCACGCAAACTTTCCACTTTACCGGCATTGCGCGGCCAGCAACTCCAGAATGCCTTGTTGAAATCATACCCCGCAACCGCAGAGAAAAACATGACTGCTGAACATAAAAATACGATTATATTTTTCATGATCAATACCAATATTTTTCATATTCAGCGACCGTGCCGGGAATACCCATACGCAACTTTCCTTGAGCATCCGTGTAACTGGCGGTTTTCACCATGCCGACATGAGCATCATAAAAACCGACCGTCACCGAACCATTATGCGCACCGGCCCCCTGACCATACTCTTTCTCTCCGGTGTGTCTGGTCAGCCGATACCATGCCGCCGTACCGAAACTTTGCGCCGTATTGCCATCATCTCCATCGACAAAAACCAGAGTATCAGAGGTGTTGGGACAATTCGGATCGGCATCCTGCGTTCTGCCATGCATGGTTCGGGTAAAGTAGTGCGCCGTGAATTTATAGGTCGGAGCCCCGCCCAATTCGTTATTCTCATGCTTGACCACCGACGGACAATCATAAACCGAACTGCCCTGTCTGGAGCGCATATCTGCCAGCAATTTGCTGTGCGACTCATACCGGGGCAGACCAATATAAGGAGCCAGATACCAATACCAGCTCAACCACGGCTTGCCACTGCCCTCTCTGGTCATACGCGGCGGCAACGGCATATCTGCATCATCCCAATACAGATGATAACCGGAAATCATCTGCTTCATGTTGGCTATGCAACTTGCTGCCCGCCCCCGCTCACGGGCAGAATTAAGTGCCGGAAGCAGGATCGCCGCTAAAATGGCAATAATGGCAATGACCACCAGCAATTCTATTAAAGTAAATGAGTGTGCGGTGGACAAGGAAAACTTTCTTTTCACGGGAAAAGAGAGTTTTCCCTTTCCCCCGCGCCCCCTTTCGCTTTCAAAGAAAAGCGGGATACTTTTTGATGATGCCGTGCGGTAAGATTTTGGTGTCAAAAAATGCAATGGTGAGATAACTGTGCTTACCAGCAACCCGATCAACGTAAAAACTTTTCTTTTTTTCAACATTTCCCAATCTCCTTTCATGACCATTAAAACATACTTTTTCCCATATATTCAAACAGCATGGTCAATGCGATCGGCGCATTGGTCCAGCCGGTATAAATACTGTTCCCGCCACCTTCAAAACGATCACCGCCGCCCCATTTGCCGGTGGCAGTATCATACATTCCCCGCCAGCAGCCGTTGAATGTTTTATTGGCTGAATCATCCTGTATACTATGCAGAAAATCCAGAATTTTTCCGGCGATTTCAGTACATTTGCCTCCGAGAAGCAATCCGGCTTCCCGCAGACCGGCAACGGCCCAGTTGACCGTGTAGATCAAATCCGCCAGATTTTTACCCGCCGGAGTTTCCCGGCTGTGTTCCGAAGGAGGCAAGCCGCTTGCCGGATCACAAACGGAAATAATGGCATCAACATATTTTTCCACCAAAGGTAAAAAATCTTCCCTGCCGAATTTCAACATACAATTTACCGCTCCCAAAAGAGCATACGCATATTCGCTCACGTTGGGAATATCGACATTGCGGAAATATTCCAGACAAAACTTCCGGTACTTATCCATATTTTTTCCACCGCTTTGGGCCAGAGCCATGGCGGCCAGAGCCCCCCAGTGCGGCTTGGCCAATTCCCCCCGCCACAGTGGAGTCTTATCCGGGTCAGTTGCACCGGCATATAAACTTTCAGCCAGAGTTTCCGCCCAGAAACGCATATTGTACCGCTTATCCAATTCCGGAAATTCATCGGCAATACGCAACTGGATGAATATGCACCACGCTTCATCATCAAAATATACTACGGAATCCCGCTTGATGTGTGACCAATTCCAGTTGCCGGGGATATCGGCACTTTTTTTGCGCTCCAGCAAACCGCTGCGGCAATAGAGAAAATCCAGAATATTCTTTCCGGTCTCCCCGTAACCGCACCCCGGAAAAATCCGGTCAGCCAGCAGAAAAAGCCATGCCGCCTGGAAGTTGCAATCTGCCCGCCGCTGTTCGATAACATAACAATCAGACTTTTCCGTCCAGGCCGGAAATGACTCCAGTATCTCATCCAATGCCGCATTGCCACTTTTCACAGCCAGACGCTCGGCCACCCCCCATAAACCATTTTCCGGAACCATCACCCCGGAGGAGCAAAACCATTGCAAATTTTTATCCACAGCTTGTTTACACTTCGTTTTCATAATGCTCCTTTCTTTGCGCAAACGTTTGAGCAAATTATTCAAAAAAACTTTGCCGCAAAATCATGCGGTTTGCCTTCCGATTAAAACCGGTTTGAGGATCTCCGGCTCAACCGGCTGATCATAGATCATATTCAAAAGATATTTCACCGCCAGAAAACCGCTTTCAAAAAACGGTTGCCGGATGGAAGTCAATGCCGGAGACAACACATCGGAGTTGTAAGTATCATCGTAACCGATCAGTTTGATCCGGTTGCCGGGCATTTCACCGACTCCGGCCAATTTGGAATGAAGTTTTATCGCCAGACGGTCACTGCTGCAGAAAACTCCGGCCGTGGTGGAACAATTCATCAGCATCGTAAAAAGTTCTTCAGTAGCCTGATCACCTTTAGGCAGCCAGATCACCTCTTTGCCAGCACCTTCGATGCCTTTGATAAAGCCGTATGCCCTCGGCCGCCTGGGAGCCTGAATGAAGAATTTTTCACAGTTGCTTTCCAACAGACGCTGTGCCGCCAGAAAACCGCCATATTCATCATCCACGATCACTTTGGCCGCACGTTCATTACAAACAAATTCGCGCTCACAGTTATCGATCAACACCAGAAAACCACCGGCATCACAATAATTGCTAATCAGTTTGAAAGATTCACCGGCCAGCTCCAATTCCGGAGCGCAGGTGATGATACCGCAATTTTTGCGGCCGATAGTATCATGCATGAACCGGCTGAAATTGTCAACTTCCTGATCAAAGAAAAAGGAAAGAGGAAATCCGGCTTCTCTGGCGGCTTCGGAACAACCCCTCACGATATCCAGAATCAGCGAGTTGTCGAACCGGGGCAAAAACACCCCTATTTCCGGAACTCTGCCGTATTTCAGAAACTCCGCCGTGCGATTCGGGCGGTAACCGAGTTTGGCGGCGGCTTCACGGACCCGGTCTCTGGTCGCCGGAGCAATACGGTCACTGCCGCTGTCTTTGGGTCTCAAAACCCGCGAAACAACCGATACCGAACAACCGGCCAATGCTGCTACATCTGCAAGTGTCGCCATATATACCACCCTGAAAATCTACTTTGCGCAAACGTTTGCGCTAATAATATATACTCTCTTTTATCCAAATGCAAGTACCTGTGTCTTAATTTTATAAAAAAATCCGGGAGCATTGCTGCATGATACAGAAATACTCCCGGAAAATATCACGGAATTTGCGTCAGAACTTGAGTAATGAGGGGAATTGATCAAGTTTTTCCGCCAGAGTGCCGGAGTCACAGGCCGCCATAAATTCCGGATTCAACGGCAGCTGGGCAATCAACGGCAGATTGTAACTTTTGGCCAGTGATTTGCCGCCGTCAGCGGAAAAGAGCTGATGAGCCTTGCCGCAATCCGGGCAGACAAAGTAGCTCATATTTTCCACGATACCGACCACTTTGAGTTCCAGTTTGTTGCAGAAATCCAGACATTTGCGGCAGTCGGCAAGCGAAACTTCCTGCGGAGTAGTGACCACAATGGCATTCTTTTCGCCCGGGATCAACTGACAGGCCGAAAGGATCTCATCACCGGTTCCCGGCGGAAAATCCAGCACCAGATCATCCAGTTCTCCCCAGCAGGTATCTGCCAAAAGCTGTTTGATCACGCCCATCTTTGCCGGTCCGCGCCAGACGATCGCCTGATCGGGATCATCGATCAAAAGGCCCACTGAAAGAAACTTCAAGTTTCCCATCGGCAGAGGAATGATACCATCGCTTTCAGAATAGTCCAGTTTTTTATGGGTCACACCGAGGATCGTCGGCAGACTCGGGCCGTGGAAATCGCAGTCAAGCAGACCGACTTTACGGCCGCTGGCAGCCAGCTGCAATGCGACAGTGGCGGCGACGGAACTTTTTCCCACCCCGCCCTTGCCGGAAAGTACAAAAATCTTACGGGAGACTGCCGACATTTTCCGGGCAAGCTTATCCTCGCCGCAAGAAGAACACGATGAGCAACTTCCGCAGGAACCGCTGCAGGAACCGCTGCAAGAATCAGACATTTTTTATCATCCTTATAATTAATTATATTGCCAATGAAATACCGTTGTTATTTCAAAAGTTTCAAAGCACACCTGACGATCTCTTCTCCGACCGTACGGTCTGCCAGAGTCCGGGAAGGACTGGTTTCATAACCGCCGTTGCCGTAATGCTGCGGCATACCGACGTAACCGATCTCGCCCATTCCCAGAGCCGCCAAAACCGTCAGCGGATATTTGGAACCTTTACGGATGGCTTCACCCAATTCGATAAATGGTTCGCAAGGCAGTGACACCAACGCCACTTCCTCACCGAAAGCGATCATCAACTGACGCTCGATACGTTCATCGGCAATGGGATTTTCCCGGCAGCCGATCGCCATTTCCGCAAAAAGTTTTTTCACCGCCGGAACCCCTTTGGCGATATCTTCGCTGGTGAAATCCCGGCCGTCTTCCATTACCGCATCTTTATTTTCTTCATAGATGCGTTTGGCTTCAGCGTACTCGGCATCGGTCAGCTGCAGATAAGGAGCCTTAAATTCACAGCTTCCGGTGACGATAGCGGTATTTTCCTGCTTTTTCAACTGATAAAGTGAGGAAAGGATCACCCCGGCGTAAGCTTTACCGATCCGGCAGGCTTCCTCATAACCGGTCTGGGATCCCGGAGTATTGACATTGAAGTGATTGATGTTGCCCTGCGGAGCAATAATGGTCATCACCGGAAGATCGAAACCGAGTTCCTGCTGGATGGCTTTCTCCATCCGCCCCGGCCAGTCGGCTGAAACGATATCACCGCCGATGGTATCCGTGTGATTGGAAATGTTGGCGATCAACAGTGCCGGACGGTCAAACTGACGGAGTTCCAGCAGAATGATTTTCGGATCAATGCCGCCTTCCGGACGGACAATATCCGGATTGAATTTTCCCGGATTGGTGAGCGTTTTACCGTTTTTCATAATATAACGGCGGTTGAAAGCCAGCGTGGTGCACTCCGTTTCAGCGGTATACAACTCCGCCGGAGCCAGAGAGGCGAAGGCCTGAGTGATGGCGGTCAGACTCTGCTGTGCCAGAAATTCCATGTAAGCCGGATCGGCACCGTCATCAAAAATCTTACCGGAATAAGGACCGGTGTGAGTGTGAGTGGCGCAATAAAGCACCTTGTTGGCCAGAGGCGAAGACATTTCAGCCAATTTGGCATCCAATCCGCGCAGAAAAGCGGCATCCAGGATACAAAGATCATACGAAACCACCGCCGCGACTTCACTGCCGGTACGGAATACCGCCGCCTTGACCGACAACCGGTCAAACGCCCCTTTGTTGGGGCGCGGGTTGAAATAACCGCACAGCGGCATCCCGATCGCCGGGGTAATATCACACTGAGCGTAACCGAATTCTAAATTATTCATACAAAATCTCTCCTTATATGCGACTTGCGAACACCTTGATAATATACCACCGCCTTGAGCTTTTGTCAATACTTTTTTCTCTCAAGCTCCGTCAGCATCGTCATGTTTCACAATTCAGTTGCCTTTCCCGTGATGCCTCAACAGTTGAAGTGAATTCCAGAGATTGTGAAACAATACGTAAAATATGGCGGATAAAGCGGCAATCCCGCTGGAATATTCGATTGCCAGACTGATGGCAAATGTGGTGTTTTTCTGCCCCAGTATCTGCGATGCTTCCTTCCGGAATTTTCCGCGGCTCAAAAAGTAACCGATGGTGAAATTCAAAGCACAAACAACTGCGGCAATCACTCCCGTAACCGCCAGAGACCAAAGTGAAGCTCCGGCATTCTGATCAAAATATTTCCGGGCAACTGCCGCGATGACAAATAAAGATGCTGACCATAAAACAAGCGTGAAATTTTTCAATTCATCCCGATGTTTGAGTATCTCCGGATAAACATGGCGGATGATCCGGGCACAGCCCATGGGAATAATGATCGTACTGATGATCGACCACAATACATTGAGCATGAAAGATGCGGAAAAATCACCGGAAATCAGCGGAATAAGCAACAGCAGCACCAGCGATATGCCGATATTGGTGACCAGAAACCCGGTAACTGCAAAACCGACATCGCCGTTAAGCAGAGAAACGATCACTGCCGCCGACGTCGCAGTTGGTGCAATACCGGCAAAAAAAGCGGCATGTGAATAAATTTCTCCGGAAGGCAACAGAAACTTCAAGATATAAAACGGGATCACTCCCATAAGGATATTCACGCCAAGCACGGCAAAGTGTTCTTTACGCACTTTCAGATCGGCAAAATTGATCTGCAAAACATTGCAAAAGATCATCACTCCCAGTGCCCAACGGATGAAATTATACGGCGCACCGGCAAGAAAGGCCGCTTGCGGAAAAAACATTCCGGTACATAACGGCAATATCAGCATTGCCGGACGGATCAACTTTTTCATAATGCTGATGATGACCAAACCGATCACAATAAAAAGGAGCTGTCACTCACTTTTCAAAGTTCAGCGACAGCCCTTCCGTATTGCAAACAGTTATTTTATTTGATAAATGAAGTCAAATCCTGGATACCGCCGTCTTTGATGGAGTTGTAAACTGCATCACCGATGGCGATCGCCCGCAAGCCGTCAACCGATTTAGCCAGAATATCATACTTGCGGCCGGGATCTTCACCGAGGAAAATATCTTCCAGAATCAGCGGATCACCGCCGCCGTGACCGCCGGCACCGGCGGCAACATCGATACGTTCACGGCTCTCAAAGATGGGGAAGTAGTCGATAAACTGACTGCCTTCATGGAATTTGGGCAGCTGTGAAGCTCCGGCACCGATAAATTCCATTGATTCAAGACGGCCGCGGGTTCCGTTGATGGCAAGCCGGTAACCTTCATACGGGGTGGAAAAGTTGGCGGAATAGTTGAGCAGCACTCCATTGCGGTATTTCACATTGGCCACAAAGGTGTCGTAAATGTTGATTTGAGAATCAAACATACACATTTTCGGGCTGTAATTGGTATACTGCGTAACCTTGCTCTCAAAAGAGTTGATATGATCATCCGGCACGAACAGCGTTGAATTGCGGGTGGCCCAGCGGCGTTTATAAGCACAATTCAAAAATTCATCGCAACTGTCACAGTTGCGGCCGTCTTTTTTGGAGGGGTTGAATTCGCCATCCGGACCGTAATGGTTGAGGGCTCCGAAAGCATGAACCTGTTCCGGAATGCCGTCGATCCACCAGTTGACCAGGTCAAAGTGGTGACTGGATTTGTGAATGGAAAGACTTCCGGAGTTTTCCCGCATGCGGTTCCAGCGATGGAAGTAACTTGAACCGTGTTTGATATCGATATACCAGTTGAGATCGACATGAGTGACCCGGCCGATCTTGCCTTCAAGGATCAATTCACGCAATTTGCGGTGAACCGGATTGTAACGGTAGTTGAATGTGCAAATCACTTTGCCTTTGGATTTTTCTTCCGCAGCCAGCACCCGGAGAGAATCTGCCGTATTGGTCGTCATCGGTTTTTCGCAGATAATATCCAGACCGTGCTCCAAACCGGCTACGATATAATCAACATGGGTGCAATCCATGCTGACCACCAGCAAAGCATCCGGTTTGGTCTCTGCCAGCATTTTTTCAAAATCAGCAGCCAGATAGGTCGGAACATTTTTTGCTTCCGGTACAATATCTGTACAAGCTTTGAAACGGAGCGGATCAATATCCAGCATACCGACCAATTCGGCGCAATGAGCAAAATTTCTCATCATCGGCCCGATATACATACCGATAGCACGAGTGGATACTCCGCAAACAGCATAACGTTTCTTTTCCATATTCGACTCCTGAAAGTTAATAGTTAAATTGGTTTACAAACCATTGTACTGATAATATACACCTTCAATACCGGTTTTCAACACCGGCACGGTAAAATATTGTCAATTTTGCCGTTTTTTTCTGAAAAGCCGAGCCATTCCTGATCACAACCGGCGGATCCGGCAGATAATATATTTATCACCGTCAGTAAATTCATCACCGTAAAAATTCACCGCTCCGGCTTCCACTGCCAGCGGTTTGGCATCTTTCCACGCCCATTCAGCCGTACTCAAAGCTTCTCTGACCGCAGTAAAATCCGCTCTTTTAAGCATAAGCAGAGCCTCTCCTGAAGAAATTTTTCCCAGAACTCCGGCAAATTCCCCCGGCTCTTTCACCACGGTGCAACGGGAAGTCAGTGCCATATAATAAAGGTGTTTGGCATTGGGAAATGCCCCGTAATAGAGAATCTCATGCGGCGGCAGATGACGCGAAAGCTTACCGCATTTTTCCCAGAACGGCCTCCCGGAACGGTAGTCGTCAAATCCCGAAACTCCCACCACAAAAACTGCCGCCATCAAGCAGACTCCGGCCAGAATATATCCGCTCCACGGTCCATTCATGCCGCTCACCCGCTCCACAGCACTGCCGCCGCCGGTATCAAAAACCAGAAACAGCAATGCCGACAATCCCAGTAAAGGTATACCAAACATCAACAGCAGCGGCGGCGAAAAATGGAAAATGATCTTCCAGAGCGGCCAGGTCACGATCACTGCAACAGCCAGTGAACCGAGGATGCAAAAACACCACCACATGACCCTTCCGGCGTTACGGCTCCATGATTCAATGCCGGCACAGCCGGTCACAGTTCCGGCACAGAGCATAAGCATAAACGGCAGCAAACTCAATTGATACTGCCACCGGCGGCCGGGAAATATACCGGCGGCAATGATCATCAGCAATACTCCGCCAAGCAGTCGGCGGTGATCGCCAGAGAGCTCCCGCCACCGGCAGATCATACCGGAAACCGCCACGACAACCGGCAAACTCCATGGCAGAGTCAGACGCAGTAAATTCACCGGAGATTTCAAATTCCATGCGCCGTTTTCCGGCCGGACAGCGATGTAAAATGATTCCGCCCAGACCGCTTTAAGCTGCTGCCACACCCGGAAGGGATATTCCTGCGGCGGTACACCGGGAAATCCGGCCTGCCAGAAGAGGACAGCTGCCGCCACCATCCCGGCAAAGAGTGCTGCCGCCAGCGAATTCCAACACCATAACGCCTTCCGGGCACTGGTCATGGTGATGAGCATGATCCCCGGTATCAGCAGCAGATAATGAAATCCCCACCAGGACAATCCGGCAAACAGCAGAAAGAAAAATACGCTGCGCCACCAGAAGTGATCCCGCGCATTGCGCAACCAGATCACACTCCAGAGCACCCATGCGGCCAACGTCATAAAACTGCCGGCAAACCTTCCCCAGCAGATAAAGCCGTAAGAACCGATCAGCATCCATGCGGCACACACCCCGGTACGGCGATTGAAAAAATCTCCGGCAAGCATGGTCGTGCCGCAAAGCAAAACCACCGCCGAAATCATCGAAAACAACCGGCAGATCAATTCGCTGCTGCCGAAAAGCTGAGCCGGCAGCATCCGGAAACGGCAGAACCATAAAAATGAACGCTCTGCCGGCTGCCACCAGCATTGAGGAGAAAATATATCGTTACCGCAAAGCAGCTGCCGGATGCCTTCAGCCATATCACCTTCATCGCCATTCAGCGATGTATTACCGGCCCAAGCCAGCAAAACCGCCACGGCACTCAGGTAGATCATCCAGCCCGTCCGGCGCATGGGCACAGATTCAGGGGTAAAGTCAATTACCGGAGTATTTCTATTCATATTTGCCACCAGCATCAATGCTTCCGGGAATCTGCTTTTACCTTTTCCCAAAGCTGATCCATCTTTTCGGGATCTGCACTGCTGATATCTTCATTGAGTGCAGTAAATTCTTTCTCCAACTGACGGAAGCGGTTTTCAAACTTCAAATTGGCCCGGCGCAGCAATTCTCCGGCATGAGTCCGGTTGCGGAACCGGATCAGATTTATCACCGCAAAAAGCAGATCTCCCAGCTCCTCATCAATGTGGTCATCATCTTTTTCTGCCAAAGCTTCGCGTACTTCTGCGGTCTCCTCGACGATCTTATCCAACACCTCTTCCGCCCCCGGCCAGTCGAAACCGGTTTTGGCAGCAGTTTTCTGCAATTTTTCAGCTCTCTCAAGAGCCGACAAACAGGGTTTTACCTCATCCATCAAAGATTTTCCGCTGTCAGAATCAGCATGTTCAGCGGCTTTGATCTTTTGCCATAATTCGGCGACTTCGGCGGCATTGGCAGCTTTTTCCCCGCCGAAAACATGGGCGTGACGCCGGATCATTTTATCGATGATCTGCCGCCACACGTCAGCAAGAGTAAATTCGCCCTTTTCTTCAGCAACCACCACCTGAAAAAACAGATTCATCAGGACATCTCCCAATTCTTCACAGATATTGGGTACATCTTCCCGGTCGATGGCGTAGATCAACTCGGCACATTCACCCTCAAGATGACGCACCAGACTCTGCCGGGTCTGTTCCCGGTCCCACGGGCAGCCATCCGGAGCCCGGAGCTTCCGGAGAATCGCCATCAGGGAGTCAGCATTTGGCGGGTATTCTGTCATCAGAAAGAAAATCCGACGTTGAAGTGAATACGGAACTTGCGTTTCAAATTATCCTGACCTCTGACCACCGGATAAGCCAGATCCAGCTTCAAAGGAGCCTGGATCATCGGCAGTTTCAGACGCAAACCGTAGCCGGCACCGACATTGATGGTATCCCAATCCATGCTGTAAGCATTGCTCCACGCATCACCGGCATCAATAAATGCCGCGCCGCGCAACGGTCCCCAGATCGGATGGGAAACTTCCGCAGTCAGTACCATCATTGTCTGACCGCCGACATTGCGGTCATTAACCACTTTGCCGATCGAACGGTGCTCAAAACCGCGAACCGAACCGCTGCCGCCCAGGAAGTAACGTTCAAAAACCGGTACATCATCATGGTAATCAAAGCCGGAAACCACCCCGATCTTACCGGCCAGCGTAACGATGATCGCTTTATCAAAAAAGTTGAAGTGATATCCGCCGCGGGCTTCCAGCCGGTAGTAGTTGTCACTGGCCCCGAGTACCTCCGGTGTGATCGAACTGAAAAGATTGACAAAGTAACCCTCGGTCGGATCAACAATACTGTCCCGGGTATCCCGGGTGAGATTCAAAGAGAACTGACTTACTCTGGAAGTTCCATCCAGATTCTGCTCCCGGAAGTAACGTTTCAACGACCGGGCAATATTGTGTACCCGCACCGTTTCAAATTTATATCCCAAGGCGACCCGGGTGAAATCATCAAAAATCTTGCGCTGCAATGAAGTGCGGACTCCGATACGGGTTTCATCCCAGTCATCATATTCCGATGTATTCATAAAAGCGGATAATTCATAACGCAACGGCAGATCAAAAAGCCACGGTTCAACAAAGTCGATATTGAATCCGGCATCATCAATGCCGTAAATCCCCTGCAAACGCAACCGCTGACCGCCGCCGTAGAACCAGTTGCCCGGATTGGTGATATCAAAGTTATTGGTGGAAATTTCCGCCATTCCGAAAAAGCTGCTGACATCAGATGCACCGGCTCCGATCCGGAAATTGTAACGCGCCGGATTTTCCTCGACCGTTATCCGGATATCCTTTTCATTAAGAGCATCTGCATTGACCGCTTCAGCCTCAACACTGGTGAAATATCCCATTCCCATCAGCCGCTGACGGCTGATTTCAATACGTCTTTGCGTTACCGGATCACCGGGCTGTATCGCCAATTCCCGGCGCAGCACCTTCTCTTTTGTGGATGAGTTCCCGATGATCTCAATATCCCGCACAAAATATTTGCGTCCCTCGGTGATTTGGAAATCCACACTCACCTTATGATTGGGAAAATCGGTTTTATGCACCGCACGCACCGTCAAATCGCTGTATCCTTCAGCATCATACAAAGCCCGGATCGCCTGGATTGATGCATTCTCCTGGGCCAGCGAAAAATTTTCTCCCGTTTTCAAACGTATCATCGGCAATAAAATTTCCGTCGCCAATTGGGAGTTCCCGGATACGGAGACCTGTTCAACGGCATACGGTTCACCCTCTTCGACGACCAGATGCAGATTGACAAACTCCGGATCATCGGTATCCGGGGTCATTCTTATATCATTTACCTTAAAATCCAAATACCCCCGGTCGTAATACATTTCCCGCAGCCGGGCCTTGTCAGTTTCCAGCTCTTCGCGGTTCAAAAGACCGTAATTGAGATAATCATTGATAAAGGGCAGCCAATTCCAGTAACTGTAACGGTTGAACATCACCGCACGCAGGTCACTTTCATCAAAGACTGAAATTCCCTCAAAGGTCACATCATTGACCTTAAGACGCAGATTTTCTTCTATCGTCACCGTCACGATCACCCCGCCGCTGCCATCCGGCAACACGGCCGGCAAACCGATTTTCGCATCGTTATAACCGTGGTCGGCATAATATTTACGCAGATTTTCCACCGTTTTGCTCAAAGCTTTACTGCTCAAACGGTCACCGTCGGCAATCTCCAGACACTCCTGTAAATCACGGGTGGAAAACTTTTTGTTGCCTTCAAGTTTGAATACGGATATTACCGGAGAAGGTTTTATTTTGTAGATAACTTCCACGGTTCCATCCGGCAGCTCCCGGAATTCGGCAACCGCATCGGAAATTTTGCCGGTATCAAAAAGACTTTTCAAATCAGCATCCATATAAGAGGCGTTGAATTCCATTCCCGGACGCAACCGCAGAACCACTTCCAGCAATTCAGTCGGGATCTTTGCTGAACCTTCCTGTTCAAATTTCACCGAACCGACTTTCGCGGCCTCAGCAGTCACCGTTGAACACAACCATAACAGCAACAGATACTTGATACTATTTTTCAACATCATTTCCTCTCCCCGGATATTAGCTCATTCCCCGCCCCCCGGCGCATACTCCCGGCCAATCGGCGGAGCTGCCTCAAAGAGCATTTTTGATGGATAAAAATTCAATTTCACCGTTCCGATCTTACCGTTACGGTTCTTCTCAACGATCAACTCGGCCTCGGTGGATGCACCGTCGGCAATATTTTTGGCATCATCACGGTTGCGGTGCAGAAATGTTACAATATCAGCATCCTGCTCGATGGCACCGGATTCACGCAAGTGTGCCAGTTTCGGCCGGGCGTTGGGACTGGCATTTTTATCGATTTCACGATTGAGCTGGGCCAATACCAGCACCGGCACATTAAGGTCTTTAGCCAGTTTTTTAATGCCTCCGGAAATTTCAGCGACCTCCTGCTGACGGCCGTCAACTCTTGAATCAGCATGCATCAACTGCAAATAGTCGATCACAATCAGCTGGATATCATGCTCATTTTTCAACCTTCTGGCCTTGGCACGCAATTCAGAAATCGTCAAACCGCCGGTAGGGTCGATGAATAACTGCGCATCGCGGATATTGGCTGCCGCAGCCGTAAGTTTATGCATGTCACTGTCGTTGAATGTGCCATTCCAAAAGACACTTTCCGGGATTCCCGCCTCGGTACACAACAGACGGCGGGCGATCTGATTGTCGGTCATTTCCAAACTGAAAAAGGCTACCGGACGACGCTTTTCACCTTTCATCGCCACGTTGGCAATGATATTCAACCCCAACGTGGTTTTACCGATGGAAGGACGGGCGGCCAAAACAAACATTTCCCCTTTTTTCAGTCCGCCGGTAAAATCATCCAGCGGAGAATACCCGGTGGGAATACCGACTTCGATCTTTTTATTTTTGATGTCAAGCAGGGTTTGGAACTCCTGTGCCACCAGTACCCGCAGATCCCGGATCGTTTCAACCGCCCCGGATGTACGGATATTGTAGATATCGGTTTCGATCTCCTCGACCAGTTTATCCGGATCGGCATCATTATCGAAACACTTCATCAACGCCCCGGAACAGGCATCGATCATCCTGCGGAGCATTGCCAGATTGCGTAATATTTCACACCACGACTCGATATTTACCGTCGTGGCAATTGCGGAATAGATCTCCGCCAGATAGAGTTCGCCGCCGGCCGCTTCCAGTTTTTCTGAAGCTTTGAGTTTCTGGGCGACACTCAAAAGATCCGGCACACTGCCGGCTTTATTCAATTCAACAGCCGCCAGAAAGATACTGCGGTTGGCGGCACTGTAAAAAGCATCGCCGGAACTGCCGAGTTTTTCAACGACGGTATCGACACAGCTTTTCGGTTCGCGGAGCATGGCGGCCAGAACGGCCTGTTCCACTTTTAAATTATGCGGCTGCGCCCGGTCGGGCAAAATACCCGCCGGGCGTACAGACACCGAAGTTTTTCCGGCAATTTCAGCCATAAAGATCACCTGCGGAAATTAACCGCGGACAACCCAGATTTTGACTGCTGCGGAAACTTCGCTGTGAAGTTTGACCTGAGCTTCAAAGCTGCCGAGCATTTTGATCGGGGGATCGATCAGAATGCGGCTGTGTTCAATGGCAAATCCCTGAGCATTCAGCTCTTCAGCGACCATGCGCGGAGTGACAGAACCGAAAAGCTGATCGTCTTCAGTAGCCTGCATCGCAATGGAAATTTCCACAGTCGCAAGTTTTTCGGCCAGGGCCTTGGCGTTGGCCAGATCGGCGGCGCGGCGGGCAGCGATGGCGGCCTTGCGTGATTCGATCAGACGCAGCGTGCCGGGAGTGGCTTTGGCGGCGAGTTTGTTGGGGATAAGATAGTTTCTGGCATAACCGGGGGCGACACGCACCTCATCACCGGCCAGACCGAGATGTTCGACATCATCCAAAAGAATAAGACTGACGTTAGCCATGTAAATACCTCCGTTTATCAGTAGACCAGCGAGAGCATCCGCGCACGTTTAACGGCGATGGAAAGCATTTTCTGGTGATCGAGGCAATTGCCGGTAATACGGCGCGGCATGATTTTGCCTTTTTCGGTCTGAAACTTCATCAGAGTTTCAGCATCTTTGAAATCGATGTAGCGGACTTTTGCCTCACAAAAACGGCAAACCTTGGGTTTTGCAGCCGCGCGACGACGGCCGCCCTGTCTTTTCTGACCCTGCATGGGAATCCTCTCTTTTCTTTATACTATACTCGGTTTTTGTTTCAATTTCACACAGAACAGCGATCAAAACGGAATGTCATCTTCCGGCATTCCGGCAGAATTGCTGCCATATTCCGGTTCCGGCATCGGCGGGAAATCCGCCGGACGCGGCGCCGGACCTCCGGCGGGAGCGGCATATGCATTATTGGCTTGCGGATAACCGTTTTGCTGATAACCATTATTCGGAGCGTAGCCGCCATTGGGATATCCACCCTGACTGCCGCCAGCATTTTCATCTTTCCGGCGGCTCATGAATTGGATATTTTCAGCGACCACCCGCAATCTGGAACGGCGTCCGCCGCCATTGCGGTCTTCCCAGGTATCCAGCTGCAAACGGCCCTCGACCATCACCTGCGAACCTTTGGAAAGATACTGACGGCAATTCTGGGCAGCTTTGCCCCAAACCACCACATCGACGAAACAGGTTTCTTCCTGATCCTGACCATTGCTGGTAAAACGGCGGCTGATCGCCAATCCCAGATCGCAAACACTCTGACCGTTGGGAAATCCGCGCAAATCCGGATCACGGGTCAGGTTGCCCAAAAGAAAAACCTTATTCAACGAAGCCATGATTCATATCTCCAAAGTTTCAGATGATTGTTCTGTGTCTGATTGCCAACTTACTCGAACCGGAGCGGCTCGGCATTATCCGCACCTTCCGGCCGATCATAGATCAGCGTCATATTGCGGAGAACCTGCTGGTCGAGATGATACTTCTCCCGGATGGCGACCAGTTTGGCCGGATCCAGAGTGAAGATAAAATCGAAATACAACCCGGCACGGCGTTTGTCGATTTCATAGGTGAATTGTTTACGGCCCATTTCAACGGTCTTTTCGATTTCGCCGCCGAGAGACTTGATCAACTCTGCGAAACCATTGCAGAAAGCAGCACCGTTGTCATCCGTCTTGCGGATGTCCAGAATGAATACAGATTCGTATTTTTTCAAAATAAACCTCTTTTCTTTGATGGCTTTTTTTACTTGTTTTCAGTTTCACTCTTCTCCGCGGCATTGAATTTATTCATTGCCGTTGTCATACCGGCACTCAAGACGGTCAATACCGCCTCGGCCGCCCGGTCGACGGCTGAAGCAAAAGCTTTTTCCTCATCGCCTTCAAAACCGCTCAACACATAGTCCGCAGTTTTTCCGTTGGCAGGACGGCCGATCCCGATCCGGACCCGTTTGAAACCGGCACTGCCCAATTCGGCAATGATCGATTTCAATCCGTTATGTCCGCCGTCAGAACCGCCCTGACGCAGCCGCAGTCTGCCCGGTGCCAGATCAAGGTCATCGGAAATAACCATTATTTCCTGAACCCCGATCCCCAACCGGCGGCTCAACGGAGCCACTGCGGCACCGCTCACATTCATATAAGTAAGCGGCATTTGCAGTATCAGCGGTTTTCCCCGGTATCTGCCGGTAAAGACCCGGCTTTCAGCCAGATGGCTCTCGGTAAAACGCCCTTCCGGAAAAACGGAAAGCAATTTTTCGATCACCATGAATCCCGCATTGTGCCGGCTGTTGGCATATTCCGACCCGGGATTACCCAACCCCACGATCAATTTTATGCTGCTTCCGGCGATATCTGCCATGAGAAAATCCTTTTATCAATCAGCTTTGCTCCGGAGAAGATACTCCGGGAACGGAACTTACTTTTTAGCCTTTTCCGCAGCGCGGGCTTCGGCTTTCTTCTCGTTGATGGCTTCCGGCTCGGCGGCATCTGCCTCTGAAGCGGTCTCTTCAGTCGGCAGAACCACGTGGAAGACGATCTCTTCAGCATCCAGGCCGCGAACTTTGACGCCTTCGGGCAGAACCAGATCGGCCACGGTCAGAGCATCACCGACTTTCAAATTGGTGACATCGACCTTGATCATATCCGGCAGAGCATCCGGAGTACAGGCCACCGGCAGCTCGTGAACTTCCTGCTCCAGCACACCGCCGTGGGAAGCACCGTAGCAGTCGCCGAAAGCGTGCAGCTTGACATTGGCATGGACCTCAGCGGTCATGTCAACAGCCTGAAAGTCGACATGGTAGACATAGTTTTTCAGATGGTTGAACTGAACTTCCTTGACAATGGCGGGAATCTCTTTACCCTCAAGTGAGATGGTGTAAAGACTGGCCTTCTTGGCGTAAGCGACCTGCCATTCTTCGGTTTTCAGCATAACGGCGACGGATTCTTTGCCGCGGCTGTAAATGACCGCCGGAATGAATCCCGACTTCCGGAGACGCCGGGAGGCATTGTCTCCGAATTCGCTCCGCGGCTGTGCCGCGATCACATTCTCTGTTTTGCTCATGGATTTCCTTTCGCTTTATTTTTGGAGAATTGTTGATTTTCTATATTGACTTCAGTGTCCCAAATAAAAGAGCGGGGATACTGATTTACCATCATGGATGCGCCGGATGGCTTCACCGATCAGCGGAGCAACACTAACCACTTTGATCTTGCCGTTGAGCGTATCGATATTCGGCACAGCATCAGTGGTGATCAACTGTTCGATTTCCGGAGTGTTGAGCAGTTTTTCCTTACCGACACCGCTCAACAGGCAGTGGGAAACCGCCGCATAGACCTTGGCGGCGCCATTGGCCTTGAGGATTTTAGCTGCCGCACAGAGTGTACCGGCAGTACTGGTCATATCATCAGTGATAACACAGATACGGTCTTTTACATCACCGACCAGATGGCTGGAAGCCACGGTAGTGGCGTTGATCCGCCGTTTGCAAACCACGGCGAATCCGGCAGAAAGCATGTCGCAGTAGGCCATGGCCATCTTGGTGCTTCCGGAATCCGGAGCGACCACCACACCGTTGTCACCGATAAGCTCTTTAAGATGCGGAACCAATACCGGACGGGCATAGAGGTGATCCACCGGAATATCAAAGAATCCCTGTATCTGCTGTGCGTGCAGATCCATCGTCAAAATCCGGTCGGCTCCGGCGCAGGTGAGCAGATTAGCCACCAGTTTGGCAGTGATGGGGACCCGCGGCTTATCCTTGCGATCCTGACGGGCATAGCCGAAATACGGCAGCACAGCGGTGATCCGGGCCGCGCTGGCACGTTTGGCGGCATCGATCATAATGAGCAATTCCATCAGGTTCTCATTGGAAGGCGTACAGGTCGGCTGGATCAAAAACGCATCCGCCCGGCGCACGTTTTCTTCAAACTGCACAAAAATCTCGCTGTCAGGAAAGTGCGTAATATGGACTTTGCCGAGTCCGACGCCGAGGTAATTAGCGATATTCTGCGAGAGTTCCGGATGTCCGCAACCGGAGTACAGACAAATGTGTGTTGCTTCTGCCAATTTCATTTTCTACCCTGTCAATTTTTATTTACATACTGCTGAACCGACAGGCATCGAAACCGGCTTTCAAAAGAATAGCAACCCCTTACCCGACAAGAAGTTGTCTGATATTCTCATCTAAAAGCGCAGCTCCGGAAACTCGCGGTCCGGCAGAACGGAAAACCCCTTGCCGAGATCTGTATCCAAACAGATCAAGATTCCAAAACTGTATCAACAAACATTTTAATATAGCACCGAAAGTGCTGTTTGTCAAACTTTTCCGGCGAAAAAACCGCATATCAGCGGTATATTTCCCTCACGACATCACCGTCAATATTTTTGCCGTTGACGGCACAACCGGTTTTATCCCCGTTTTTCACTGTGCCAAGAGCATCGATCCGGCAAATCGCCAGCGCACAACCGGCAACCGGACAATAGGCACTGGAGGTAACTGTTCCGGCAGCTTTTCCGGATAATTCCACAATGGTTCCGGGCTCCGCCGGATGCCGGTCAAGCTTTATCAAAAAGAGCTTGAAAGATTGTTTCACTCCGGCCAAAGCAGTTTTGCCGGCAAAATTCCGTGTCATATCCACCCGTTGCCCCAAACCGCAATCCGCCGGATGCAAAGTACTTTTCAGCTCCTGCGGTGCCGCCGGTTGACCGTTTTCGATCCGCAAACTTTCCCATGCGCCGATACCGGCCGGGGCGATCCCGGGAACTTCATAGAGTGCGCCGTACACTTCCAGGGCATACCGGGCATCGAAACAAAGGTGAAAAGAATCTTTACCGAAAAGTTTTGTGTGAACTGCGATAGTCCGGTATTCATCTCCGTCAGCATCTTTGAGCGTGATCATCTGCCAATGATCTTCATCCGGCAGAGTTTCTGCTCCGGCAGCTTGCAGGATTTCCGCACTTTTACTGCCGGAAACCGCCAATTGTGCCATCACAGAATCCAACTCACGGATATCGGTTCCCGGCAATACGTTGCGCAAATACGACCACTCTTTATCAGCAATACCGCTGTCACCGAGCAGCATAAAATCGTCATCCTGCATCCGGCACAAGGTAAAAATCAGTGCAAATGTGCCATCGCCATTGAGCAAAACATTTTCCCGGCATCCTCCGACCGGCATATCACTTACCGGCGACAGAAAAATCTCATCCAGCAGCTCCCCGATCCTCTTGCCGGAAATCTGGAAACAACGTACCATACTGCGGTCAAAAATCACTGCTCCGCTGTAAAAATGGCGGTGTTCAGCGACACTGCCGCCTGGATAAAACAAGGGCATATTCCACTTGCCGCACGGTATCGTTTTGGCATTCAATTCTTTATGGATCTCGCCGAAAAAGGTGTTTTCCGCCATCGCCGCACCTCATCTTTTTTCCCGGCGGTCAAATTGACGGCAAATCGCAAATATCACGGCCAGAATACCTCCGGCCAGCAACGCCGTTGCCGCCCCGCGACTCCATTCGTCACGCACCGCACCGGCATAAATCAGCACAGCTCCGGCCGCAAATGCGGCAAGATTGCACAGAGTATTGATGAATCGGTCAAAAGTTCCTGCGCAGCTTTCCGGAATTATTTCTGCGGTGGAAACCGGCATATCGCCGGAGCGTTTCATAGCACAATAAACCATCAGCGCCGCCATTTTTTCCATAGAGATCCCGGCATGACGGGCAGCTTTCGGGACCAGACTGTGATCCGTATTTCCGGGAAGATTATTCCCTTCAAGTATCCGCGGCACCCCATCGGGATCCACGATAAAATCCACCCGCAATATATCCCGGCATCCGGAAGCATGATAAAATTTAAGTGCATACTCTTTAGCCAGATCGATCACATTTTGCGGCAGAGATCCCGGCGGGGTGATATACTCGGTTTTGCCGTTTTTGTAGACATATTTGGCATCCCAGTCGTAAAATCCGCCGGGCGTAACGATTTCGATAGCTTCCAGCACTTCGCCATTGAGTACCGGTACGGTGATTTCCACACCTTTGATGAATTCTTCCACCAGCAATTCGTCGGAATATTTGAATTCATCATCCAATGCGCTTTCCCATTTTTCCATGGCATCAACTTTAACGATACCGACCGTGGAACCTTCCAGCGGGGCCTTGACCATGACAGGAAAGTGCAAATTTTCCGGGAACTGCCGATCCTGACGGGTAACGACCGCCCATGCTGCCGTCGGCAGAGCGATACGGTCAAGCAATTTTTTCGTGGCGATCTTATCCATCACCAGACGGCTGGCCGCCGAACCGGAACCGACGAATCGGATACTGTTTTTTTCCAGCATGCGCTGCAAAGTGCCATCCTCACCGAATCCGCCGTGCAATACCGGGTATACGACATCGCACGTTTCCATTTCCGGAGTAACTTCACAACTGCGGATATCACTGTACTCGACTTTGAATCCGGCATTGCGCAACGCTCTGGCCACCGCATCGCCGCTTTTCAAAGAGACCTCCCTTTCACTGCTGACTCCTCCGCAAAGCAAATTCACTTTGGGAGCCGGAGTATCTTCACTTATCAGCCGGGCAAGTCCGTCATTCACCGGGATGATCTCCGGAACCAGATAAAACCCGAATTTCCCGGCAACGGCCCGCCGCAAAATCCGCACCAGATCCAGATAATCTTCCTCTGAAGCATTGCCCTGATTCATAATATAGTTGGCGTGTTTTTCACTGACGAGCAGATCCCCGACCCGCAAGCCGCGCAGACCGCACATGTCGATCAGCTTGCCGGCAGGATCAAGGTCAGAAACATTACGGAAGGCACACCCGGCAGTACGGCCGGCCGGTTCACGTTTTCTGCGCCTTTCATTTTCCAGACAGATCTCCTCTTCCTCCAGAACCACATTGCTCTCACGCAGTGCAAAAACCGCCTCGGTAATGATCACCTCTTTGGGAATAGTGTTGCCCCGGTAGAACCACTGAATATCTTCACCTTTGGCTGAATATCTTCTGCCATTGGGATAAAATCCGTGGATCTCGCTGACGAAATCACCGATTTCCACACCGTTTGCTCCGGCATTCATCCGCAAAGCACCGCCGATCGAACCGGGGATCCCGGAAAGCGGAGCAAGACCGCCGAGCCCGGCCTTGCCGCACAATGCCGCCAGCAGCGGCAGCTTTGCATAAGCCCCGGCCCGAACGCTCAATCCATCGATCGCCACCCGGGAAAAATGTTTTCCGGAAAGCCTCAGTCCCGCCAGTTCTCCAGGATCATCACAGCCGACCAGATTGGTTCCGGCACCGAAAAGGAAGTACTTTACCTCTTTTTTGTGCAGTATTTTCAATACTGCCGCCAGTTGTTCATCATTTTCCGGCTCGACAAGCACCGGCAGCAGACCGCTGCCAACTCCCAGCGAAGTCAAATCCCGGAAAGAAACCTTGCGGGAGATTTTCAATTCCGGCAACTCACTGCTCAAAATGTTGATAAGCGAATTCATTTTTTCACCTGATAAACCTTTTCAGCATCAAAAACAGCCTCTTCAACTTCCCGCAAAGTATCACCATCTACTTCCCGGTAAAAGCAGCTCCGGTGACCGGTATGACAGGCTCCCGGCCCGGCCTGATCGACTTTAAAAATGACCGTATCCAGATCACAATCCACCAATATCGCTTTGATTTTTTGCAGATGCCCGCTGGATTCGCCCTTTTTCCAAAGTTTATTGCGGCTGCGTGAAAAGTAAGTGGCATACCCGGATTTGAGCGTTTCCGCCCATGATTCCGGAGAAATATATGCCAGCATCAGCACCTCGCCACTCTTATAATCCTGTGCAACAGCGGGGATCAAACCGCCGCTCTTCTGAAAATCCAGTTCCAGCATGACGACACCTGTTCCGTAAGACTCTTAAATCGCACTGTCAAATTTATCCTGTGCATCGTGCAGCACTTTGACCCCGGCGGCCATCCCTTCCGGATGACGGAAAACCGATGTCCCGGCGACCAGCACATTCGCTCCGTGAGCGACAACCAGATCCGCATTTTTTGCCCCGATACCGCCATCGACCTCGATATGGCATTTAAGGCCGCGCTTGATAATCTCTCTGCGGAATGCAGCAATTTTCGGCAATTGATCGGCCATGAAACTCTGACCGCCGAACCCCGGTTCCACGGTCATGACCAACACCATTTCCAACTGGTCAAGGTACGGAAAAAGTGCCTCCGCCGGAGTTCCCGGACGCAGAGACATGCCAGCGGAACATCCGTGATCATGAATAGCTTTGATCGTTTTAAGCGGGTCATCGGAACTTTCCACATGAAATGTAATATGATCCGCTCCGGCCTTCACAAATGCCGGAGTGTAAAACAGCGGCCGGTCGATCATCAAATGCACATCAAAAAGCGCACTGTTCTTTTTGCGCAATGAAGTGATCACCGGCACTCCGAAAGAGATATTCGGTACCATTTTACCATCCATCACATCCAAATGCAGCATCTCAGCTCCGGCCTTTACCACCTCGTCACACTCCCGGCCCAATTCACAAAAATCGGCGGCGAGAATCGATGGTGAAACCAATATTTTATCCTGAGGAAATCCGGTTATATCCTGTGCCATTTTTTATATTCCTTTCAATCTATACTGATTTGATCTCAAATTACAGCAGTTTGCGCCGTTTCACATGAAATTCCCATGCCTGACGGCGGCGGACTTTGCGGACAAACAATACCGCATTTTTCCAGGTCAGCGTATCTCCGACCTTAACCTGTTTGCCCAATTCCCGGCCGAACCATGCCGAAACCGATTCAGTCCGGCGCGGTAAATCCAACTGTGTATCTCTGGCCAGCTGGGTCAACGGCACTCCGCCGCCGACCACCCACAAATTATCGCCGGGTGCATAAAATGTCCGGGGCAGCGGATCAAATTCATCATCCAGATCCCCGATCAACTCCTCAACGATATCCTCCAGTGTGACCAGACCGCAAGTCTTGCCGGAAACCACATCCCGCACGATCGTCATGTGACAATGCTGGGCGGCGAACATTTCCAACAGTTTTGATGCACTGTCATCGGAATCGGCAAAAGCGATCGGCCGCATGATATCCGATACTTTCATATCCCCTTTGCCGTGCTGTACCGCCAGAATGATCTCTTTGATATTCACATAACCGGGCACCCGGCTGCGATCCCCTTCAATACACAACGGATAACGGGTGTGAAAATCATTTCCGGTGGCATTGATCGCATCGTCAAGCGACATATCGGCATCCAGAAAAGAGACATCTTCCAGAGCGATCATCACTTCCACAGCACTCTTTTCCGACAGTGACGGAACCATGCGGATTATCCGCTCCTGACGGCTGGAAATCGCCTGAGTACTGCGGGCCATAGCGGCCAGAGCCGAAATCTCCTCGGCCGGAGTCGGCCTTGCCGGAGCCCGTACCTCAAACGGACGGTTGATGATTTTAGTCAGTTTGATCAGCGGGGCCAGCACGACAGTTGCCGCATGCAGCGGTCTTACCGCCACACGCAAAATGGATACATTGAATCTGACTCCGAGAGTTTTCGGCAGCAACTCAGTATATTGAACCATCACCAGCGTAAAAACCAGTGAAAATATTCCCATGTATCTGCCGTATCCCAACTCGGCAAAACTGGCACCGGCCAGTGCGGCACCGATCGTATGAGCCGCCGTATTTAAAATCAGGATCACCGCCAGCGGTTTATCGATATCCCGTTTGAGATTCTGAGCCAGATTTCCGGTTGCCGGATGTTTCTGGCGCAACTCGGCCAACTGACTCGGGGTCACACTCAGCACCGCCGCTTCCATCAATGAACATATATGCGAAATAAACAATGCACAGAAAAGACTGACAAATAGAATCAGCCATTCACCTGCGGCACTATCTGAAATGCCCGATACTAAAAAATCCTCCACTTTTTTCCCCGATATTTCTGTACGCACCTGTGATTTTTTTGCGTACACCTTATGTTGCTGAAAAGAAATTTCCTGCCGGAGCAATCATTCAGCTTTTTGCTCCGGCAGTTGACAAGACAACGAACCGGTTTCAGTCAAATCACATATCAGTTGTTTCCTCCCGGTTCTCCAGCCGCACTTTCCGCCTGTTCAGCCTGGATTTCCTCAATCAGGCGGCGTTGAGCAGCTTCCGGCAGATTGCGCAGCATATTGCTGACCACAAAGTACTTGATCTGATTGTATTCCGGCAATTGATTGCGGCGGACATCTTTATTTTTCTGTGTATATATCTGATGGATGCTCCGGGCCATACTTTCATTGTACACTGCCGCCTCCCGGTTGCCCAGCAGCAATTCCCACAAGGCCCGCTGGATCAATCCGCTGACCACGGAAGTGGCCTTTTCCACATCCGCATCACGCACATCTTCCACGAAGTGGTTGCGGACGAAGTCATCCAGATTGCGCTGTCTTTGCGGTCCGTCGATCTCCTGCAATTTTTCATAAAATTCCTGAGCTTTGGAACGGTTGCCGTAGATGTAGATCAACGGGATGGAATCTTTGAGGTAATTGATCTTGGCACTGCGGAAACTTTCCCCGGCACCCGATTGCGAAAATTCATCTTCGGCCGCCTCAAAAGCCGCGTATGCGGAATCTGCCAGATTCAGATTCGGAACCGCCTGAAATACTCTGGCATCATTGTCAACCATCAACACCCGGCCGCTGCGGAATGCCGCCTGCAAACCGTGAGTTACCGTACGCATACAGTTGACATCCGGCTGACGGCCGTTGGCAATGCTCTTTTCCACTCCGGTTTCGGCCCAGTAGATCGCCTGTGATTCCGGCACGCGCCAATCCATGCGTCCATACTTCTCATCAAGAGCGACCATCCGTTTGGGATCAAGTTTGAATCTTTCCCGGAGCAATTCCGCCCGGAAATGCGCATCAAGTGCATTGTAATACTCACTGCGGATCTTGAGATCCGCAGGCAATGCCGCCTGAACCGGTTCCCGGAATTTGGCCGCCAGTTGATCGTAATCTTTGTAACCGGCCTTTTTCACCGCTTCCCAAAGCGGATGATCCGCCGGATAGATACGCATGAACTCCTCTTTGCCGACCGGAGCATCGGCCAGCGGTTTCAAATCGGTCAGATAACGCCCCAGTACATTGCCCATTTGGACTGCCATCTGATTTTTATAGTACAAGTGGGCATCATCCATCAGATTGCCGAGCTTGTGCAGATATATCCACGACAGTTCCCGGTAGAGCATCGGATCATCCGGATTGTAGATCAACGCCTTATCCCGGATCAGTTTGAGCCCTTCATTAACCCAGTACCAGCGGTCTTCCCAATCGGAACTGGTCACCGAAATATTGTAGGCAAGATTCCACGCCAGATAAACCGTACCACCGGAGTAGTTGGGCTGCAAATCGGTTATCCAGCGGGCCAGCTGCACCATTTCAAAGTAGTTCTTTTTACTTTTGAGCGACTCGGAACGCAGCCAGAGGATATCAGCCAACAATCCCCGGAAACTGCCCAGAGCCACGGTGGTAAACACCATCGCCGGCGGGGCATCAGTCACCGCACCGGTAAAACGCAAATGCTCCTCATTGATCGTACGGTCAAGTTTATATTCGATCTGCCGCACTCCGAAAAGCGCACCGACGGTCACCAGTATCAGAACCAGTATCAATGTCATATTGCGGAATCTATTCATTTTCTCACCGCCGATCCCATTTCACGCCGCCGGTAGAGCCAGATCCCCAACAGGAAAAGCGGCACTCCGCGCAGCAGGAAATATTCAAAAAAGAGTTTCCAGATGAAAGAAAATTCGATCAATTCTCCGTTTGACAACATATCTGTCACATCAAAATTCTGCAATGGTATGACCACCAGCAGCAAAGTTTTTGCCAGAATATTACCAAGCTTGTCCCATGCTGTCGAGATGAAAAATGATGCATCCGTCAGAATCATGGATAAAGAACCGAAAAGCAGATAACTTACCACCATGAAAATCGCCGTCGGCATCGTCAGACAACCGCCGAAGGCACATGCCAGACCGGAAAGCAGCAGCAACTGCACCAGCATCACCAGCATTGCCCGCAGATAATTTGCCTCAAAGCCGCAGACCGGGATCAACAATTGCGGTCCGTCAGCGATCTGATAGTAGTGTTTTCCGCCCTGCGTATCGGCATTGACCACCTGGATTTTCACGATCCCTTCGGGGCTGATCACCCCATCCGGCAGAAAATGTTCATGAAATTCCCCGGTGAAGTAAGCTTCAGGATAGGGGGTGACGGCCATATATGAGCCGCTTTCACCGGCACTTTGCACCGCCGCCGGATTTTGCACGCCCCACCACATCCGGCTGTCACGCTGATCCTCGCTGGCAACCTTATTCAAATACGGCCGGAAACGCAAAATCAACCGGCCTTTATTCAAATCAGCCGGCAGATCCTTGAATATCCAGGTATGAGCGGTGGCTGCTGTCAACGGGATCCCCGCTTCATTGAGCCGGGCCGGAACCACTTCGATAGGCCGGGTACTGATATCGCGCCTGACCTCATCACGCAACCGGGCGATCTCACTGTCAGTAAATTGCTTACCTTCCTGAGCCAACTCCTGAATACGCTGATTTACAGCGGCTTCCGCGACCTTTTCCGGGTCCGGTAATTCCGGCATGAATACCCGGCGGCCGACCAGTATCTGCGACCGGATGCGCGCTCTTTCCGCTTCAGCATTCTGCCGGGCCACTTCCCGGTCGGCAAAACGGCCGGTTTCACCGGCTTCATTATAACGCAGCATCACCACCGCATAAACCACCAGACCGGCGAACAGCAGCAATACAATGTTGATCAAATTGATACCTGCCCACTTGCCCAGCCAGATCACACTGCGCGGAACCGGCTTGGAAACCACCATGTGTATCTGATAATTGTCTATATCATGAGACATGATATAGCATCCCAGCCACAGTGAAGATAAGGTCAATACTATACTGACCGACCACAAACTGTACAACAGGGAAACCCGGATCAGGTCATCGATCTTACCGGTCGATACCGAAAACGGGATCAATGTCACACAAAGCAGCAGCAATATCAGCAGCAGCTGAAAGATGTGTGACCGCACCGCATTGCGGAAAGTCAAAGCTACGATGGCACGAAACGCTTTCATCATTCACCTGATTTATCGCCGAGCAGAGAATCAAGTTTGCTGTTGGCACGGCGCATATTTTCCGCCTTTTTGCCACTCTCCTCTGCCTGAACACTTTCTTTTTTCACTGCACCTGAATTATCACCGAGCACCGAAGCGATCTTGTCATCTGCGGAAATTTCCACCTTTTCAGATGCCGGTTCAGCATTTTCGACAGCTTCACTCTTCTTGACTTCCGGAGCGACCGGTTCCTGCATCAAAGTATTGAGCAATGCACTTTTCTCATCGGCCGTTTCGCTGCCGGCAAGATACTCGGCAATACCGCCGCCGCCGGCGACACCGGCAGTTTCCACGCTCTCACGCCGGGCCTGAGCAATAACGTCGAGGAAAAACTCTTCCAAAGTGCGGCGGGGATGATCGATCCTGAATTCCTCGCCATCCAGATTGGCCCGGAGCAGTTCCAAAAGCTTATCCATTGCCTCCCGGGGCAGCTGCGGTGTAAGGATACGGGTTTGATCACTGACCGTAAGCAGCTTATCCAAAGCACCTTCCGCCCGGACTTTACCGCCGTAGAGAATAATCACCCGGTCACAGATATCTTCCACATCGCTGAGCAAATGGCTGGTGATCAAAACGGTTTTACCCCGTTTTTTCAACGCCAGAATCAAATCTTTGACCTCCCGGCACCCCAACGGGTCCAAACCGCTGGTCGGTTCATCAAGGATCAGAAACGCCGGATCATTGATCATCGCCTGCGCCAGCCCGATACGGCGGGCCATTCCCTTGGAAAATTCTCCAACCCGGCGGTAACGGGCATGAGCAAGCCCGACCATATCCAGAAGCTGATCGATGCGCCGCTTGCGATCCTCCGCCGAAATGTTGAAAAGCGAACCGAAAAAGTTCAGCGTTTCCTCTGCGGTCAGAAATTTATACAAATAGGACTCTTCCGGCAGATAACCGATCTCTTTTTTGGTTTCCACCGCCCGGGGCGATTTACCGAAAACCGAAATCTTGCCGCCGGTCGGGTAAAGCAGCCCCAAAAGCATCTTGACCGTGGTGGATTTACCCGAACCGTTGGGACCGAGCAAACCGACCACTTCACCGGGCTTGATCTCAAAATCAATGCCATTGACCGCCCGGGCTTTGGGACGGTTCCAGAAATCCCGGAACATTTTGGTCAGACCGACCGCCTGTACCACTGGTTCATAATTGCGTTCCATGAAAGCTACCTCTTACGACAATTGTTGGTCTGAATCAGATTTATCCGCCAGAGTCAATTCCTCACCGGTACGCACCAGACGGGCACTGTTGAATACGATCACCAGAGTACTGCCGGCATGGATCACAGCAGCCCAGATCGGGGTCATCAGACCGACAATGGAAAGGATCATACCGCCAAAGACAAAGAGCATTCCGAAAATCAGGTTCTGATTGATGACCACCTGAGATTTTTTAGCCAGGAATATCAGCATGGCGATACGGCGCAGATCGTTGGTCATCAACGCCACAGAAGCACTGTTGATCGCAATGTCACTGCCGATTGCCCCCATGGCGATACCCAGATCACCGGCGGCAAGTGCCGGAGCGTCATTCACACCGTCACCAACCACTGCCACGGTATGATCACGCTTGACATTTTCCACAAATTCCACTTTGGTTTCCGGCAGACAACCGCTTTTGAATTCATCGATATTGAGCTGTCCGGCGACCTCTTCAGCCACTGATTGCCGGTCACCGGTGACCATCGCGCAGTAACGCACTCCCAAACGGCGCAAATCAGAAAGCAGCACCTGGGATTCTTTGCGTATCTTGTCACGGAAACCGATCCAGCCGAGCAATTTATCATCTTTACTGACATAAACCACGCTCATACCGCTGGCCTCTTCCGGATCACTTTCCGGCACACTCAAACCATTCTCACGCATCCAGTTGGCCCGGCCTACCCGGCAGACTGAACCGTTGGCCGTACCGGAAACCCCCCGGCCGTGCACCTCCGCAAAACCGGTGACATCATCGAGTTCCAATTCGGCTTCTTCAGCCAGTTTGATGATCGCCAATGCCGTCGGGTGATTACTGAAGCGTTCCACTGAAGCGGCACAACTGAGCAATTCAGCCGGCGAAACACCTTCACTGCCCTGCAATTTGACCACCGAGAGCAAACCATCGGTCAGCGTACCGGTCTTGTCAAAAACAAATGCCGAAATCCGGCTGGCCAATTCCAGATGGCTGATATTTTTGATAAAAATTCCCAACCGGGCCGCTGCGGCCACCGCCGCAACCACTGCAGTCGGAGTGGCCAGCACCACGGCACAGGGACAGGCGATCACCAGAAACGCGATCACGGAATTCATGTCCCGGCTGAACCACCAGGTGATCCAGGCGATCATCAGCACCGTCGGAGTGTAATATCCGGCATAACGGTCAATGATCCGCACCACCGGAGTACGGCTGGCTTCGGCCTGCATGATCATCTCTTTAACTTTGCCCAGAGTAGTTTCGCCGCCGACTTTGGTCACGGTGACATCGACCGCACCGGTCAAATTCTGCGTACCGGCAAAAACATCTTCCCCGGCGACCTTTTCCACCGGCACTGATTCACCGGTGATCGAAGCCTGATTCACCGTACTTTCACCGGCAATGATCCGGCCGTCAACCGGAAAGTTCTCACCCGGACGGATACGGATGCGGTCACCGACTTTCAAATTCTGGGCGGCAACTTCCTGCTCACTGCCGTCTTCACCGATCAAATTGGCCGTATTCGGTGTCAGTTTGATCAGCTCTTCAATGGAGCGTTGCGCTCCGCTGGCAGTACGGGTTTCAATAATGATCGTGACCAGCAGGAAAAATGCGATGATACCGGCCGTCTGGAAATCTGCTTTGACCAAAGCCGCCAGAATCGCCAGAGCCACCAGCTCATTCATGTAGACCTTGCCGCGCACCAGATCCTTGACTGCCGTGATAATGATCGGCAGAGCCAGAATGAAAGCACCGAAAAGAGCCGACATGTTGGCGGCGAACTCCTGTTCCGGGAGCCAGGCGTTGAGAATGAAAGAGTTGGCCGTAAGAATACCGCCGATCAGAGCAAAGAAAACTCTGCCCATACTACGGTCGTGGCCCACACCGCCCTCGGCTTTGTGATCGTGACCGCAAATGCAAGTGCTGTCTTCTTTATGATCGTGACCGCAGCTGCAGTGATCATGATGATCATGACCGTGGTCATGTCCGCAGCAGCACTCGCCGTTATGATTATGAATATGTTCGCTCATGATTATCTGCCCTCCTGTGATGCGGCGGCATTATCCGCCGAACCGGCTGTTCCGCTGCCGGCACCGGAGCTTCGGCGTTCCGGATTAATTCTCAACCACAACGCTCTGCCGGAACTGTCAAGCAGAAACTTGTCGCCCTGAATCGCCGCCGCCACTTCCCGAAGCATATCGGTGTAAAGAGCCATCGTCAGTGTTCCCGGATGGAGGATGTGTTGTTCATAAATTTTGTTGAAATAAGCACTCTGTGCGCCGAGCTGGGCGGTAATGCGCTGTTTGTAAGCATCAGCATCTGCGATGATCGCCGCACTCCGGGAAACTGCCTCATTTTCCTGGGCGACCCGGTAAGCCAGAGCTTCGTTGCGCATTGCTGAACTGGCATTGATCGCAGAGGTAACTTCTTCAAATGCGGCTTTGGTTTTGACCGGCGGATAAATACGGTTGAGACCGACATTTTCGATCACGATACCGCAATCACTTCCGGTGATCAGGCGGGTAAATTCCCGGCGGACTTCCTCACTGTAAGTACTCTGACCGGCATAAAGGATATCATTGACATGTGATTCTGCCGTGACATTGATTACCGCCTGACGGAAAAGATTACGCAAAAAGGTAGTCGGTCCGCGGGTGCCGACCATGCCATCCGCATCGGTAAATTCTTCATCCGGCACGACCTGACCGTTTGCCACCGGGAATTGCGGTGTCAGCAAAGTCAAATAGTATTTTTCCGGATTCTCCACTCGATAGGCGATCGTCCATGAACTGTGAACGATATTGGCATCGCCGGTGATAATGTAATTATCCCGCCCGGGCTGCAAAGCGCCACCCTCACCGGAGGGATTTTCCTCAGCGGCGAAATCGATTTCCAACAGCTGCTGACTGGTCTTGACCCGGATGAATTGATTGACCGGGTAAGGCAGGAACCAGTGTCCGCCGGTGGTAAAAGTGCCAACGATACGACCGAAACGGGTAACGATGACCGCCTCCTGCGGTTCAACCGAGAAATATCCGGCACCGCTGACGAAGTAGATCAATGTGGCAATAATGCCGATCAGCAGCAGCAAAAACGCCACCCGCAAACTTCTGGCCAATGACTTCAACCCGGCATCGTAACGCCCGCTGCGGTCAAATTCATTGGTAATTACGCTTCTGTTTTCCTCCATGATCGTGCCTTTCACTTAACGGCTGCCGGAGCCGCAGCGGCCGGTTTTTCACCGCTGCCGGGGATTACAGTTCCGGGGCTGAGGATATCAAACGGAGGCATACTGGGATCCAGGATCAGTGTGGTGCGTTCTCTGAGCATCATCCGCAGAGCTTCGATCTTACGGAGAAATTCAGCCAACTCCTGATCTTTGGCAAATTCTTTGTAGAATTGAGCGGCCGCCGCATCACCCTCGGCCCGCAATCTCAAGGCTTCGGCCTGAGCTTCAGCGATCTGTTTATCCCGGTTCAAATTGGCTTCAACGCGGATCTTTTCAGCTTCACTGCGGCCGCGGGCCAGATTCTGCTCGACAAAACGCCGGCGTTCAGCGATCATGCGCTCAAAGACCTTTTCGGTAACCGTTTCCGGCACGCCGAGACTGCTGATGCCGACATCGACGATTTCGATTCCGAAATCTCTGGTATCAGCGACCAGAGTCGCTTTGATATCATCGGCGATCACATTGAGGTCAGTCACACTGCGTGCCTGACTCTGCACGGCACTCTCACCCTGCCGTGCGGCGGCATCCCGGATGCCCTCTTCAGTTTCCTGACCGGCATAGACGATGATCTGCTTGAAATCACGTTTGCCGAATGCCGCATTTTTCGCACTGCGCATCAACGTATTGAGCACTTCTTCGGCTCCGGAAATATCCTGAAGCTTGCTGAAAAACACCTCCACATCGCTGATACGGTAGTTGACGTAGATGCCGACGATGATATTGTGACCGTCTTTGGTTACAGTTTCCTCAAGACGGCCGCTGCTGCCTTCATAACAGCGGATACGCTTGTCGAAGCGATAAACTTTTTGAAAGGGATAGGGCCAGCGGAAGTGCAGTCCCGGTTCGCTGACCACTGCAGGTCTGCCGAAAGTAGTGACTACTGCGACTTCCGTCTGATTGAGCTGGAACGAAAATACCGCCGTAAGCAGGATCAACGCCACGATCAGACCGAGCAACATTGTCGGCCAATGTTTGAAAAAGTTTCCGTTTGCCATAATTTTATTCAGCCTCCAGTAAAAGTTTTTTGTTATTACTTATCACTCAAATCAGACACATCGATACCACCCAGATCCAATCTTTCATTTTCCTCGAAATTCATCTGGTAGACGATATCTTTCAACTCGGCGGGAACAATGAATTTACGGGCAGAGCGTCCTTCATTTTCCCAAACTTCCATACGCGCATTGAGCATGAACATGGAACGCATACTGCGGAATGCCGCCAACTGCTGTTCAAAACGTTCACTTTCCGCTTTGGCCACCACCGCCGCATTTTCCTGACGGCTTCTGGCTTCGGTGCGGATACGGAACGCATCAGCTTCCGCCGCCAGCACCACGGTTTTCCAATAGGCCAGGGCCCGGAGGATCTCGGTGTCTTTCTGCTCGATGGAGGCCACAAACTCCTGATAAGCCGGAGCGACCTGTTCCACCGGCGGATGGGCATCCATCACAGCGATCCGGATGATCTCCACGCCCAACTCATTCTGATCGGCCAGTATCTGGAGTTTTTCCCGCAGGATTTTCTCCGCCTGACCGCGACCTTCGCCCATGAATTCCTCCATGGTGGCTCCGGCCAGATACTCCACGACCACCTGTTCGCCGAGATTTCTCAGCACTTCTTCCGGAGAAGTGTTGCCGTAAGCATATTGAATAACGCCGTCTTCACGGATCCGGAATTCGATGGGGATCGCCATATTGATGAAAGAAACGCTGGCACTTTCCCGGCTTTCCACACCGGCTGAAGCGGTATCTTCAGCATTCTCTTTGACCGCCACGAGGAAAGGATCTTTGGCTCCGCCGTGGGCATTGGTCCACAACACCACCGGCGATGAGGCCCGCTCCTGAGCACTTTCAGCAGTTTCGCCGATGATCAGAGTCTTGATCTCAGTACAGCTGAATTGACGGATCGTGCCGAATGGATACGGCAGAGTAAAATAGATCCCCGGATGCAATATCTCTCCGGTATGTGCCCGGCCGAATTGCTCCCGGACGCCGACATTATTGGGGCCGACCTCATGGATCGCCGAAAATCCCCACAACAGCACGGCCCAGAGCAGCACCACCGGAAAAAATGATCTTTCGATAAATCCGTAGATCCAGGTACCGGAAACTTTGAAACCGAATTGGTAATCCAGCGCAGAAGCGATGTTGCGCAACACCCCGCCCGGTTCGGTAAAGAGCGCGAGCAGCTGACTTTCAAACACCGGCCGGCTCTCACCCAAAGTGCGGGGACGGTAAAATTCAATAACGAAATTGACGATAAATTCAGCTCCCAGCACCACAAAGATCCAGAAAAACACCCGGCTGACCACCGGATCAACTTCAATGATATTGTTGGCAAAGAAAAGTGCGGAAACCGCTGAGGCACAAAGCGTCAGAAATCCCATCAGCAGCCATGCACCTACCGGACGCAGCCAGCGGAAACCGGGCATCCGGGATTGTCCGACCATAAACGCTCCGGCCAGAGCACTGACCATCATCAGTACGGCCGCAATCAATGCGGTGTGCACCGGGGAACCTTCCATAGTCACACCGACACCTTCACGCAAGTTCCACATGCCGACGTTGCGCCACAGCATCAGGCCGATAACCGCAACCGCCGCAATTGCGATCACAAAAGGCGCGAACCGGGTATAGTTGGCAAAACTTCTACCGGCGGTAAAACGGACATCTTCATCCACATTCAACGCACGGCTTTCCATTCTTTTGGCGAGCAGACGTTTTTCCTCATCCTCCCGTTGTACTGCCCCGTACAACACGCCATACACCAAAGCCATCACGGCAAAGAGCAATGCCAGAGCGTAGGGTATCGCCGCCAGAGACAACACATCACCACCGCGTTTTGCCGCCAATATCAGTACTGATATCAGCAACGCCAATGCTCCGGCCCCGCCGATCGCTGACAGTTTGGTCAGCAAACGGGCCCGGTCATCCGTCCGTTTATAATCTTCTCTGTTTTCCAATTTTTGACCTTTCTTTTAGGTTTTACATTGACAACAAACACCATATAATAATACTATTACACCGTCAAGGGATATTTTTCAACCCCCGGACGGTAAAAATAATGTTTAATAGTTTTTATAATTCAGCAATGCTGTCCACTTTGATAATGATCACTCCGTTATTGCCGAATCTGCCGGCATTGCTTCCGGAAACTTTTACCTTTTTACCTTCAAGCGCAGCAAGTTCAGCAGGAGTTTCACTGAAAATGAAAGCCAGATTGAAACCATTGGGTTCATCAAGCAAAGTGTAATCGCACTCTTTGGCAGTGCTGTATTTCCATTTGCAGACATAACCGGTCAACTCGATCTTGTCAGCGGCGGCCGGAGCTTCTGCGGCGGCAGGTTTTTCAGCAGTCGCCGGAACTTCTGCGGCGGCAGGTTTTTCAGCAGTCGCCGGAACTTCTGCGGCGGCAGGTTTTTCAGCAGTCGCCGGAGCTTCTGCCGGAACAGTACCGATGATATTGCCGCCGGCATCAAATTTGGATGAATCAAAGGTCACCAGAAATGATGCGGCATATACCGAAATACCGGCTTCTGCGGGCAACTCAATACGTACCCAACCATTGCGGGATTCACCGATTTTATTTACTTTGGTCCCTTTGGGCAAAGTTCCAAGACACGGAGCTTTACTGCTCATCGCCGTACGCATATTCAACTCGCCGGTCAATACGCCATCCCGGCCGATACGGGCCTCGGAAACATAAACGGCCAAGGTGGACGGGGCTTTTATTTCCAGCCAATTTCCGGTCACCCGTAAAATTTCCACTTCGCTTTTTTCCGTGATCCGGCCGACTACCGGCTGCTGCAACCCCGGCCCCTGACGCAAATTTAAAACATCTGCATTGACCACACCTTTTACTGACGGACGTTCCGCCGCTCCGGCAACCGCAACGCAAAACATGGTCAAAAAAACCCAAAAAGAACTCCGATTCATAATTATTTTTCTCCTTTCTGTTGCATTTTCACATTTATACAGTATTTTAATATACTTGACAAACTGGCGTGGTGCAAATGGAAATTGAAAAAAAATCTGTCAAAACCGGAAATTTGCTTGCCGGATTCATCCGGCATCTGCAAAATGAAAAAAATTCTTCAGAACATACTGTTGCGGCTTACTATTCCGGAGTAGTGGAATTCGCAGTAAAAATCCGCAACTCCGATGCTTCTTTTGATGATTGGCAAAGCGTTGACCGGGAACAGGCCCGATCATTTGTCATGGCACTGAATGAATCCGGAAATTCCAAACGCTCCATTCAACGGAAACTCTCTTCCATGCGGTCATTTTTCCGCTATCTGATGACCGCCGGGATCGTGGCAGCCAATCCATTCTGCGACCTGCCGCAGATCAAAGCCGGAAAACCTCTGCCAAAAGTAATGAGCATCAATCAGATCGAACTGCTGATAAATGCGGTGACCATCTTCTGGGAAAATGCTCTGTCTTCCGGCACTGCCCGTACTGAAGGCGGCGCACTCTTTTCCGCCTCCCGCGACCGGGCCATTATCGAAAGCATCTATTCCGGCGGATTGCGTATCAGCGAAGCTCTCAATTTGAATTATATTGATGCCGATATTTCCAGCGGTATCGTCAAAATCCGCGGCAAAGGCAAAAAAGAACGCCTCGCCGTACTCGGCGGTCCGGCAAAACAGGCGATCCGGGAATATCTCCGTTTCCGCAATGCCGCCGGAGGCAGCCGGCTGGCCGGAGCCCCGCTCTTTCTCAATCAGCAAGGGTCCCGGCTGACACCGCGCTCTTTTCAGCGAAATCTGAAAAATTATCTCGTGACCGCCGGTTTGCCGCCGGATCTCACCCCGCATAAACTGCGCCACTCATTTGCCACCCATCTGCTGGATGCCGGAGCAAGCTTGCGCAGTGTACAGGAGATGCTCGGCCACGAAAATCTTTCCACCACCCAGATATACACCCATGTGAGCACAGAAAGGCTTAAAAAAGTTTATTTGGATGCCCATCCGCTGGCTTCCGGAAAGAATAAATCATGAATCAATTTCCGAATCTGCCGCTTTATCATCAGCTTGATGAGCTCCGTAATGCGTTGTCTGCCTGCCGTATGGCGGTGATTTCCGCTGAACCCGGTGCCGGGAAAACCATGCTCGTGCCACCGTTGATCAATGAATTTTCTCCCGGCGGCATGACCATCCTCGTTGAACCGCGCCGGATCGCCGCCCGGGCCGCCGCCTGCGGAATCGCCAAACTCCACAACCTCACCGTCGGTAAAGAAACCGGATTCGCCGTCCGCGGCGAACAGTGCCGCTGTCACTCTGACGGCATTCTGGCTGTCACCCCCGGAATTTTACTGCAAATGCTCCAGCATGATCCGGCTCTTGAAGGAATAAATGCCATCATATTCGATGAATTTCACGAACGCTCTGCCGAATCGGATTTGGCCCTGACACTCGTTCTGGATATCCGGGATTCCCTGCGCGATGATCTGATTCTGGTCATCATGTCTGCCACATTGGAATCCCAGCGCACCGCCGACTTTATCCACGCACCGCTTATCACGGTCCCCGGACGCACTTTTCCGGTCGACATCTCCTATCGCGAAACTCCGCCGGATATCCGGGAAATCCCCCGGCAAACCGCCCGGGCGGTTCTGGAAAATCTCCATATCTCCAATGGAAATATTCTGGTTTTCCTGCCCGGTGCCGAAGAGATCAGAAAATGTAAACTGATTCTGGATCAATCTCTTGGAAAAAATTTCCAAACCCGTGTCCTTCATGGTTCGCTCTCTCTTGCCGAACAGCATGCCGCCATGGCCCCGCCGCCGCCGGATGTGCACAACATTATTCTGGCTACCAATGTCGCCGAAAGCAGCCTGACCATCGACAATATCTCATGCGTTATTGATTCCGGCTGGGGAAAGCGGGCCGTATATCACCCCGGTGCACAAATGACCTTTCTTGAAACCGGACGAATCACCAAAGCTTCTGCCATTCAACGCTCCGGCAGAGCAGGCAGAACTGCCCCGGGCAAAGCTGTAAGATGTTACAGCCGTTTAACTTTCGAACAATTCTGCCAAGCTCCGTCCCCGGAAATAACCGTCTCTGAATTATCCCGCTTGATCCTTTCCGTAAGGGTTTGGGGGGCCGATGCTGCCTCTTTGCGCTGGCTCGATCCCCCTCCGGCGGCCGCAGTCGCCGCCGCAACTGCTCTGCTTCAGAAACTTTCTCTGCTCTCTCCGGCAAATCTCCCGACTCCCGCCGGGAAACAGGCTGCCGTCATGCCGGTTTCTCCGCGACTGGCCGCCATGATGATCTTCGCCCCGCCATCCCTGCGCCGTACCGCCGCCGAATTGGCCGCCATTTTAGAGGAAAAAGATGATTTCACCCACTTCAATACCGCCGACCTGACCGAACGTATCCGGCAGTTGGATTCCGGCAAAAACTCCGGACACATCCGGCAAACCATCATTTCCCAGCTTCTTAAAATATTCCCTCCAGCTCCGGAAAACTCTTCCGATGATCCCGGTCTGCTCATCGCCATCGCCTTCCCGGAATACATCGCCCGCAACCGTTCCTCCCACGGAACCACCTTTCAACTGGCCAACGGCAGTGCCGCATCTGTCAGAGAAGATGACTTCCTGCGTAAAAATGAGTTCCTCGCCATCGCCCGTATCGACGGCACTTCTGCCGCCAATGCCGCCATCCGTCTGGCACTGCCCATCGACCGGTCAACTATCGAAACTTTTTTCTCCGGACAAATCTCCGCAAGAACTGTCACCACCTTTGACAGCAACTCCGGAAAATTGATCTCTTATACCGAAAAATGTCTTGATGAATTGCCCCTTTCCCGTCACCTGTGTCCCGTGCCGCGCGAAACCGTGATCCCCGCACTGCTCAAAGAATCCGCCCGCCGCGCCATCCCTCTGCCACCGGCCGACAACAAACGCGCCTCTTCCCTTTTACAACGGATCCGTTTCGCAAAATCCTGCGGCATGGATGAACTGCCCGATTTGACCGATGAATACTCCTATTTTATATCCATCGCCAACTTTTTCCCGGATAACATCAATAATCTCAACGACTTAAAAAAAGCCGACTGGTTCAGCATCCTCCGTTCCGCCATCGATTACATCACCCTTTCTGAACTCGATCGGCTCTGCCCGGAATTTTTCATCGCCCCATCCGGCCATAAATTCCCCATCAATTATTCCGGCCCTCAACCTACCGCCGGAATCATCATTCAGGAATTGTACACCGTCAATACCCACCCCACCGTCGGCAAAAACCGCATCCCCCTGCGCATCGAATTGCTCTCCCCCGCACGCCGCCCCGTTCAGGTAACTTGCGATCTCCCGGGGTTCTGGGCCGGCTCCTGGGAACTTGTCCGCGCCGAAATGCGCTCCCGTTATCCCAAACACTCCTGGCCGTTACTTTCTTTTCACGAGAAAAGAAAGTAACCAAAGAAAAGCGGGATTCCCTACTTTCTTTTTTATAAAGAAAGTAGGCAAAGAAAACGGAAATTTCATTCTACATCTACATTTTCACGAGAAAAGAAAGTAACCAAAGAAAAGCGGGATTCCCTGCGTTCTTTTCTATAAAGAAAGCAGGCAAAGAAAACGGAAATTTCATTCTACATCTACATTCTCACGAGAAAAGAAAGTAACCAAAGAAAAGCGAAATTCCCTACTTTCTTTTCTATAAAGAAAGCAGGCAAAGAAAACGTAAATGTTATTCTGCATTTTCACGAGAAAAGAAAGTAACCAAAGAAAAGCGAAATTCCCTGCGTTCTTTTCTATAAAGAAAGCAGGCAAAGAAAACGGATTATGCGCAAAAAACAAAACTCCCGAATATCGGAAATGACCTTCAGGAGCATATCAACCGGCAACCGCTTCGCTCATCCTTGTTTTTTTGCCGGGATCGGAGTAACCACCGGGATCGCCGCCACAACCGGGATCGGAGCAGTTGCCCGTTCCTCCGGCACCGGTGCCGGAGCTGCTATTTCAATTCTGCCATCTTTGAATATGAAAAATTTTGTTCCGCAAATACCGCATTGATACTTCCCATGCTCCACTTCATATTCATACTTGCAAGCCGGACAAATTGCCACCATATCAGCTTCCCCCTGATTTTATGATTATTGCGCAATCCATTTGTTCTTAATATATCACAATATCTTACACTTGCAAGAAAGCAATGCCAAAAAAACACGAAGGAAATATTCGAAACCTGATCGCTGACAAACTTTTTCAGCGAGGCGCGAGATTGACCGCAATGCCCCCTCCGGAAAGTTGAGTTGCAACAATCAGGCACATTACGCCGATCACCCCGGAGGGAGCAGTGGGAGGCAAGGTCGGTTTTTGCGACGAGCACGGAACGGGAGTGTACGACTGTACTCGACCGTTACGGCGCAGGAGCAAGGCGCGAGAT
>JAFVZS010000069.1 GCA_017508015.1 Lentisphaeria bacterium | reverse complement strand
CCTGACCTTGAATATCCCGCCGCAAATACCAATAATCATTGAAGGAAAATAACCATGTCTGAAAAAATCTTTTCCACGCCGGAAACCATCCACCGTCATCCCGCCAATCCGATATTGTCAGCCAAAGATATTCCTTATGATGCTTCGCTGATATTCAATGCCGCCGTAACCCGATACCAGGGCCGCTATGTGATGCTTTTCCGCAATGATTACGGTGCGACAGAAGCGGATTTTCTGGCTTCCGGCAAACGCGGAGTACCTTTTGCCGGGACCAATATCGGCTTTGCCGAAAGTAACGACGGAATAAACTGGCAGGTGCATGAAAAACCGGTCTGGCAGATCCGTGATGAAGAGATCGAAAGGGTCTACGATCCCCGGATGACCGTTATCGACGGCAAAGTTTATGTCTGTTTCGCCATGGATACCCGCCACGGGCTGCGCGGAGGAGTAGCCGTGACCGAAGATTTCGACAAATTTGAAATACTTTCTCTTTCCGTGCCGGACAACCGCAATATGGTATTGTTTCCGGAAAAAATCAATGACCGGTTCATCCGTCTGGAGCGGCCCATGCCGGTATACAGCCGCCACGGTGCGGCAGAACAATTCGATTTGTGGCTCTCGGCTTCCCCGGATATGCGTTACTGGGGCGACAGTAAACTGGTTATCGGTGCAGAAAAAGTGCCTTTCGCCGATGCAAAGATCGGCCCGGCCGCCCCGCCGGTCAAAACTCCGCACGGTTATCTGACAACATTCCACGCCGTGAAATACGCTCCAAATAATCTTTATTCATGGCATTTGAACTGGCGGAAAATCTACTATGCCGGATTGATGCTGCTGGATTTAGATGACCCGGAAAAAATTATCGGCATTTGCGATGAACCGCTGATCGCTCCGGAAACCGGTTATGAAAAGGAGGGATTCCGCGGCGATGTGATCTTCCCCGGCGGCATGATCCTGGAGGATTCCGGAGAGGTAAAAATCTATTACGGTGCTGCAGACACCGTTGAATGTCTTGCCACCGCAGATGTCAATGATCTGTTGAATCTTTGCCGTAAAATCTGACTTTTTCCGATACCAATCTTGCATTATGTGCAATGAAAGGTTATGTTATTTGATCGACATAAGGAAAATTTCATGGATTCATTGCGACATATCGTTTTGCTCGGCGCCGGTGCCGTCGGGGTGCTTCCGGCAGAAAAACTGCTGAAACTCTCCGGGATCACACTGACTGCCGCCGCCGATAAAGAACGGGTTCGGCGTTACCGGCAGGATGGAATATTTTTCAACGGAGAAAAACTACCCCTTTGCTTTGCCGCTCCCGGCGAAATGGGCGGTATGCCCCCTGCCGACCTGATCATGGTCGCCACCAAAACCACCACCTTATCCGCAGCTTTGGAAAATGTCGCTCCATTGACCGGAAAAAATACCGTTTTTCTGCCGCTGCTCAATGGCATCACCGCCCATGAAGTCATCGGCCGCCGTTTTCCCGGCAATACCGTGTTGAGAGGATACTTTCTCGGTCACGCCAGCGTGCGGGAAAATAACTTCATCCGGCATGACGGCGTCGGGACCTTTTTCTGCGGCGGCGAAAAATATGCTCTGCAAAAAGTACATGAACTCTTTTCCCGGGCCGGGATCAACATTGATCTGCCCGGAAACATGGATCAGGCGATCTGGAAAAAATTCATCCTCAATGTCGGTATCAACCAGACTCAGGCGATGTTTTATGCCGGTTACGGCGCAGTTCAACGTGATAAAAAATTGCTGGATTACTGCCAAAATCTCATGCTTGAAGCAGCCGCTGTCGCCCGGGCCGAAAATATTTCCGGTACCGATGAGATGATCAAAGCGGCAATGGAGGTCATTCTTTCCATGCCCCCGGATGCCAAAACTTCCATGCTTCAGGATGTTCTTGCCCGACGGCCATCCGAAATCGATGCTTTCGCCGGAACAATTTCAGTCAAAGCCCGAAAATACGGCATTGCCACCCCGTATAATGATGAGGTGCTCGCCGAAATCACCCGCCGGGAAAAATCATACTGAAGCGCAGCGTTGTTGAGGTCAATGTCAGCTCTTTTTGCGATTCCTCTGATTTGTCAGTTTATATTTATCGCTCCACCCGGTTGATCAACGATTATCCCTCACTTCCCCATGCCTCCAGATTCTACTACACCCGTTAACATCTGTTAAATAACGAGGCTGTTGCAAAACCTCAAAAAAGGTTGGCAACAGCCTTTTTCTATTGTTTGAGCAGTAAAACAGGTTATAATAGCAGAAAAACGTAATTTATTCTGCCCGTTTTACCGCTTGGTTATACCTTGGCTCAAATATTTATTTGAGCGGAATATATTGAAAAAAACAATTCCGGCAAAAGTTTTTGGAAGATGGGGTGCGAAACAATTTTGCAAAATCCCGTTTTTGATCCTTGGAATCAAGTGAATTCAAGTGTGTAAGTGCCGCCGTAAAACTCTTTGAATGTGCCATCGGGCATTTTCACCTCGGCACATACACCGTTGGGCAATTCAAAATTCCAGATGATCCTTTCTCCGTCACGGCGCCATGCAGATCTGACCAGACCGCTGCGGCTGTCATAGGAACTTTGAGCAAAATCCAAATCCTTTATAAAACACGGTGACAACACGAAACGGTCTGCTCCGCAGGAATCCTCATGCAATTTGATGCCTGCCACATGACGGAAAAGCCATCCGCAGGGCGAACCGAGCATCGGGTGATTGTGAGAATTCATTCCCCGGCCCTCGGCCAATTCCCAGCGTTCCCACAAAGTCGTTGCTCCATTGGCGATCATATAGCCCCAGCCGGGGTAATCGTCGGATTTGATCAACTGCCACGCCGATTCGATAAAGCCGTATTGAGCCAGCACCTCAAGCAGATATTTGGTGCCGACATTGCCGGTGGTATGCTTGTAATCATTGGCGGCAAAAAGTTCAGCCAATTTGCCGGCGGCAATGGCGGCTTCCTGCCCGGTAAAGATTTGGCAGTAAACGGCATAAGCATAGGCTGCCTGACAATTTACCGACAATTTTCCCGGAGCT
>JAFVZS010000068.1 GCA_017508015.1 Lentisphaeria bacterium | reverse complement strand
GCCGCCAAATCAAGGTAACGGTGAAGGAGTGTACTATGTACTCGACTGAACCTTTATCCGCCGGTTTGGCAAGAAATTGTCCGCAATGCGACACCGTCACTGCCTTGCGCTCAAATGTCATGCTGCCGCATGACTTCGCTTTCGGCTGATGGGATCGGCGCATTCTGCGCCGACTTATGCGCTTCGCTTATTTTCGCCGCTTACGGCGGCGACCAACGTTCCGCCGTTGGATCACGTCCGGGTAAGCACCCGGCGGCAAAGTTTTTTTATTTATTTTTTTGCAGTCAGCAACTCTGCCAGTTTCCGGCAGCGCAACCGCAACGAATCTCTGGCATCCAACCGGGGCAGTTTACCATTTTCCCGATAGAGCGAACCTCCGGGGCCATGAAGCGAAACAATACCGTTAACCACCGAAATACGACGAATGCCATTATGCATCGCCAAAACACGGAATTTATTGAGCATCAATAAATTCTGTACACACTCCGGCAATTTGCCGTAACGGTCGCGCAACTCCTCCGCGAACTCCTCAAGCATCTCCGGCGACCGGATATCTGCCAATCTCCGGTAAGCCGATATGCGCAAACGCTCATTTTCGATAAACGCAGCCGGTATCGCCGCCGGGAAAACACCTTCTGCCGTGGTGGAAAGTACCGGACGGAGAAATTCAATATTCAACTCCACATCGTTGAGCATCTCATCATCACACTGCTGCTGAAATTCTTCCCGGGTGCCGGATTTCATCGCGGCGATCTCCTGTTTAAGCAGCCGGCAGTAAAGATCAAAACCGATCATACACAAGTGTCCGGATTGTTCCGATCCGAGTAAATTTCCGGCACCCCGTATTTCCAGATCACGCAACGCCAGTTGAAATCCGGCACCGAGTGTCGAACAGCGGCGAATCGCAGCCAGACGTTTTTTGGCATTCGTACCGACCAGCTGATTTTTCGGCAGCAGCATATATGCATACGCCTGATGTTTCCAACGCCCCACCCGGCCGCGCAACTGGTACAACTGCGCCAGTCCGAAACGGTCGGCACGCTCAATTATTATCGTATTGGCATTTGGCACATCCAGACCGGATTCGATGATGGTACTGCAAACCAGGCAATCCACTTCACCATTTACAAAGGCAGTCATGATCTGTTCAAGTTCTGCTTCAGCCATCTGGCCGTGAGCCACGGCGATGCGGGCATCCGGCACGATCGCCCGTAAATGAGCGGCGCATTCCCCGATGGTTTGGACCCGGTTGTGCAAATAATAGACCTGACCGCCGCGGGCCAATTCCGCACGGATTGCCCCACTGATCAACTCATCCTCCTGCGGAGCAATCACGGTTTTTACCGGCAGACGCAATTTCGGCGGAGTGACCAGTGTACTCAAATCCCTGGCTCCGGCCATCGCCATATAAAGCGTGCGGGGGATCGGGGTGGCCGACATACTCAACACATCCGACTCCACCCGGAACCGCCGCAAACGTTCTTTCTGTTCCACCCCGAATCGCTGTTCCTCATCGATCACCACCAATCCGAGGTTGCGGAATGAAAATGTTCTGCCGCACAGCCGGTGCGTGCCGATCAGGATATCTATCCCCCCGGATAACACTCTTTCAGCAATCTTCTGCTGTTCTGCGGCACTCCGGAAACGGCTGACCACTTCTATCGTGTAGGGAAACTCTTTGAATCTTTCACAGAAACTGCGGTAGTGCTGGTGCGCCAGCACCGTCGTCGGAGCGATCACCGCCACCTGATATCCGGCAGAAACCGCCCGGAATGCCGCCCGCATGGCAATTTCAGTTTTGCCGTATCCGACATCACCGCACAACAACCGGTCCATCGGCTTGTCTGAAACCATATCACGCTTGATTTCAAGCGTGGAACGGCTCTGGCACCGGGTATCTTTGAAAGGAAACGCCCGCAAAAAAGCCGACATGGCTTTAGAATCCGCCCGGAAACTGATCCCGGGAACCGCCTGACGAACCGCTTGAAACCTCAACATATCCGCCGCATAAGAACGCACACCCAACCGGGCATTCTCCTTTTCATTGCGCCAGCGGCCGGAATTCAGCGCATGCAGCTTCACTCTGCCGGCGGCCCCCAGATAACGGCTGATCTTTGAAGCCTGAAGCATCGACACATAAAGCAGCTGACCATCGCGGAACTCCAGCACCAGTACTTCCCGGGTTTCTCCGTTGCTGTCCTGCGTTTTCACTCCACGGTAAATCGCTATACCATAATCGACATGAACCACATAATCGCCCTCATCGAAGTCGGTCAGCGAAAACTCCCCGCCATCCGGCACCGGTGTTTCCAATTCCGCCGGCAAGGTTTCCTCACTGCCGGAATCATCAGCTGAAATCAAGCGGAATCCGGCTCCTGACAACTCATTTTCTGTAAGGAAAAGCAGTTCATTTTCCCAATAAAACCCGCTTTGCAGAGCGCAAACGACATATTCCGGAGAAAATTTTTGCATCCCGAGCCGGGAACTCCACTTTTTCAGTACCGGCAGATCTTCCGCTTCCGGCAGACTGAATGCCACTGAAGCTCCGGATTTTACGGCATCAGCAATACGCCGGATAAGCAGTTTTTCCTGAAGCTCTTCGCCGGAAACTCTCACCGCCCCGGGCAGTGCGCTCTTTTCCACCGGCATCGGCGGTTGAATGGCACACACTTGCGCACCGGAAACATCCATTTCATAAAATTCAATGCTTCGGCGGGCGATATTCAACTCATCCCATCTTTCCAATGCCCCCGGCACACTGTATTTACCCAGCAATTCACGGCCGGAATCTGGAAATATATTCAGTATCCGGAAATCTCCTCCCCTTTCCATGTAAGCAAAAGCATCCGATTCAGCCGAACCGCCGGCAGTTATTCCGGCACGGTTGATGATCCGGCAACACTCACTCTTTCCGGTGGAGCGTTGCGTTTCCGGAGAAAAAAAACGGATGGATTCTATCTCATCATCAAAAAATTCGATCCGGCACGGTTCATCATGCGCCGGACTGAATATATCCAATATGCCGCCGCGCCGGGAAAATTCACCGGAAACCGATACCATTGCTTCATCATCGTAATCCAGCTGAATCAGCTTTTCCACGATCTCATTCATCGCAACCGTCATTCCGCAGCGCAGTTCCAGCTGGGCATCTGCACTCTCCTGCGCTCCGGGAGCCGGACCGAGCCATGCGTGAACACTGCCGATGATAAGATCAAATTTTTCGGTCAGCATCCGGTTCAACGCTCTGGCCCGCCGGGCCTCACCGCCGGGGAAGAGCAGTTTTCCCCGGCCGCATTCCGGAATCATCAGGATTTTTGCCTCTTCACCAACAAGTTTGAGTATCTCACAAACATCCTGACTGAATCGGTCTGCACTCTGAGCATCCGGCAGTGTGACACACAACACTGCCGGAGCAGATTTCCATACTTTGACCACAGGCAATGCCGCTGTTGCCAAAGTGTATCCGGCTGAAATCCGGGGTACGTTTCCGGTATCAAAAATAAATTTTTCAATTTTTTTTACGATTTTCATAAAAACAGGTCTTGAAAAATCCGTCCATTCGCTTATAATTGTTCGTGAGAGCTGTTATACCCTGTGCGGTTATATTCTTGTTTTGTCATTATTGTAGTATAATCGCTCAAGTGTATTTTTTATAGTCTGATTCAGTAAAAAAACAATTTTTTTATATAAAATAACTATTGGAGGCTGTCAATGTCTGACACAAACGAAGTAAAAAAAATCCGCCGGGCCGGAGTGAAACTTACTCCCAAATTCAAAATCACTCCTCCGGCCGATGCCGATATCCACGATTCTGATGAAAGCATCTCCGCCGATCCGGAACCGCGCAAAAGCAAACTTGTAATCAAAAAAGTTTCCGCTGCTCCCACCAAATTTGCCCCGCGATCCGGAACCAAAGTGACCGCAAAACCGGTCATCAAAGAAGAAGCCGCACCGGAAAACAGCGGTGTGACTCCCAAACTCCGTACCAAAAAAGAGGTCGATGCGGCCAGAAAAAATGCCCTCGATTCCAAATTGATGGTCGGTAATAAAAACGATACCATGAAAGTTTACATGGGAGAAATCGCCCAGATCCCGCTGGTCAATAAAAAAGAAGAAGCCGATCTGGCCGAGGAGATCCACAGCACCGATCCGGAAAGACACGAAGCGGCACGTACCACTCTCATCAAAGCCAATTTGCGCCTGGTGGTCAAAATCGCCCACGATTTCAAAGGACTCGGCCTGCCGTTGCTTGACCTCATCAGCGAAGGCAATATCGGCCTGATGCGGGCAGTGGAAAAATTTGATCCGGCCAAAGGTGCCAAATTTTCCAGCTATGCCGCATGGTGGATCAAACAATCCATGCGCCGCGCCCTGGCCAACCAGAGCCGCACGATCCGCATTCCGGTGCAGTCCGCCGGCAAAATCAACAAAATCAAAACCGTCAGAATGCGTCTTGCCGAAGAACTCGGCCGTGAACCATCCGATGCCGAAATCGCCGAACATCTCGATTTCAGCGAACGTACTGTTTCCGGTCTGCGGCTCGCCGATTTACGCACCATCAGTCTGCATGACCCGATCCAACAGGGCGAAGAGGGCGAATTTCAGGACATCATTCCCGACCGTCACGCCATGACCCCTGATCAGATCATCGGCGATATCGAATCGGTTTTCCGCCTGATGGATCTGCTCGACAAACTCGATGAAAGAGAACGGAAAATCCTCGAAATGCGTTTCGGTCTCCGCGGCGGACGCACCCTTACTCTGGAAGAAGTCAGTCAACAGATCGGCCGTACCAGAGAACGGGTCCGCCAGATTCAGAATCAGGCTCTGGCCAAACTCAAACAGCTTCTGATGGACGAAGCCGGCTACTCCAACAACGGCGTCCAAAACGAAGACTGACTTTGATTCGCTTTTGTATGGGCAATCTCTTGCCAAGCCGGCGGACACCGGCTCGGTCACATACGGCAGTATGCTCCCTCGCCGCTGCCTTGACTTGGCGGCGACCTTGCCGCATACAAAAACGAATCGGCCGTCGGGTAGAACGGCTCGGCGGGCGGTTTGCACCGCCCTTGACAGGGGCTCCGCCCCCGTACCCCCGAAAGTGGCAATGATTTACAAACTTCCTGATTGAGCCGCGACATCGGAGCGGCGAGACACCTCGCAACCCGCCGAGCGGGCGCCCTTGACAGGGGCTCTGCCCCCGTACCCCCGGGAAATTTTTGCGGCGTAAACAATACAATTAAAAACTACCTTACTCGCAGTTATGAGTACGGCGTAAGCCGCACGGAATGACGGAGAGCGAGGCCTCCGGAAAATCGACTGAAACCGCCGAGTGCGAAGCACG
>JAFVZS010000067.1 GCA_017508015.1 Lentisphaeria bacterium | reverse complement strand
GGTAAAGCACTCGATGTGCAGGAGTGGAAACCTTACTGTCAATGTATGAAAGCCGGTCTGGATAAATGCATAAGCAAAATCACCGGATACCAACTGGAAAATCACACGTTGAAAATAAACCGGGAAATCGTCTGCAGCGGCGGCACGGTGCTTTTCGATCAGACGATCACCATGCTGGATGACGGTTCATTTGCCGTGCAGTGTCAATACCGCATCCCCGAATCATTCCCGACTCTGCCGCGGGTCGGCGTAAGTGCCGCATTGCACAATATGGATGAGTTTGAATATTTCGGCCGCGGCCCCTTTGAGAACTACATCGACCGCAAACGGGCGGCAATGATCGGAACTTACCGCACCAGTGCCACGGAAAACAGCCGGTTCAATTATGTCGTGCCTCAGGAACACGGCAACCGTACTGATACCAGAATGGTGAAGTTCCCGGGAAAAAATTTCACTCTCCACTTCTACGGTGAACCGGTCTTTGAATTTACGGCCACCAAATTCACCATTGCCGAATTGTTTGCCGCCAAACATCCCTGCGAATTGCCGGAGCATGAGGAAACGTTCCTTTTCCTTGATCTTCAGCAGCGGGGGATCGGTACCGGTTCATGCGGACCGCAAACGCTCCCGCAATATGAGTTGAATGAAAAATCCTACACCTTTGCATTCCGCTTCACCGTGGAATAAAAGCGGTCATCCCAGCGGATTTTTCTGCCAGCGGCCGCTTAAATAACAGCTCCAGGTGATGATGCATCCGGTGCAAAAGCCGAATAAGCCATTCCACCAGATGATCGAACGGCCGAAATATGCACTGTCTTTGAATAGATAAGTGACGATCACCCGCAACGTCAATGCCCCCAATGCCACCACTGCCGGGGTAATGCAATGTTTCGTACCCTGAAACACCCCGAATAACGGCACATACACCGATAAAATCACCGTAATAAATGCCACAGCTTTCAAATGCGCCGCACAATACTCCTCGGCAAGCTCGCTCAAACCGAAAATTTCACTTATCCACGTGGCGGCGAACCAGACCGCTACTGCCAGCAATGCCGTAAAACCCACTGAGATCAGCACCCCCTGCAATGCACCGCTTTTCACCCGTTTCATCTGACCGGCACCGACATTCTGACCGGTGTAAGTTGCCAAAGTGGCCTGCAAGGCATTACAGGGCAGATGCAGATACATTTCGATCCGCTGGCCCACAGTGAATGAAGCGGTCATCACCTTGCCAAAGCCATTCACCGCCCGCTGGATGAAACTCAACCCCACCGCCACGATCACCAGCTGCAAAGCAATGGGAAAACCGATGACCAGAGTTTCAACTGCAATATGCCTGTCCCAAGTCAAATCATTCAGACGGTAGCGGAAAAAATGATATTTGTGCGACATGTAAATCCAAAGTGCCGCCATGGATACCGCCTGCGAAATCACCGTGGCCCAAGCGGCACCCGCCACGCCGCTGTGACATACAGCGATAAAAAAGAGGTCGAGAGCGATATTGAGCAAAGATGAGAGCAATAAAAAATACAACGTTGCCGCACTGTCACCGACCGCCCGCAATACCGAAGCAAAAATATTGAAGCCGAATTGAAAGAGCAATCCGGCAGAATAAATTTGAAAATATTTTACCGTGTCATCCAGGATCACTTGCGGCACAGCAATCAATCCGGCATACACCGGACGGCTCAAAACGGCTCCGGCAACCGAAAACACCACTCCCATGCCGCAAAGCAGTAAAATCCCTGTTGCCGCATCTTTGCGCACCATCTTTTCATCATCCGCACCGAAATGCTGGGCCACCAGCACCCCGTTGCCGGCGGAAAATCCGATGGCGACCGCCAGAAACAGAAAGGCAAACGTATTGGTCGTACCGACTGCCGCCAGCGCATTTTCACCCAGAAAATTGCCGACGATCAATGTATCCGCCGTATGGTACAGCTGTTGAAGCAGAGAACCGCACAAAACCGGCATGGCAAAACAGAGTATATGCCGCCAGGGGGCTCCTTGCGTCATTACCCGCGTTGCCATTTTATCACTTTCCCGGGGTCAGAGAATTTCGTATTTCACGCTGTTTCCGGCCATACCGTCAACTTCATGATCGGCATAATTGATGAAAAACTTCAACGTTCTGCCGTCGGCAGTTTTGTGGGTGGTGATACCGATTTCCGGAGATTTTTCCGGCACTTCCACCCCGGCGATCTCTGCCAGTTTGCGGTAAACTTTGTAAAGTTCATTGCCCGGAGCAAAGACATTATCCTCCAGAGCGGCATTGACGAAAACCAGTTTGCCTGCGCCGTATTTCTGCACCATGATCACCGGGAAACCGTCAGTATCACCGGCAAGCACATCGGCAGTATGGTTTTTCATCTTGCGGGTGATGCTCTGACGGGTGCTGAATTGCTGACCGTCAAGCGTGAAAGTTACCGTTTCCGGTTCTTCGGTGCGGTAATCGACTTCACAACCGAAATAAGCATTGAATGGCTGCAGATAGCCGCTGTCAGCCGTAATGACCACCGTGGCTCCCTTTTCTGCGGCCTTGAGCAGCAGATGATATTTATGGACATCCATCACCTCAAATCCGCTGATTGCAGGAACGATGTAGAATTTGCTTTCCGGAAGTTCATCGATCGTGGCGATATTGCAGTATTCCACCTCGAAACCGGCCTGTTTACTCAAAATGAATGCGCCGAAAGCACTTTTCCACGCATCATTCATCGTGGTGACAACCACCGTGGCATCGACCTGACGGGAGGAAAATTCCGGCAGATTTTTAAGTTCTTCACCAAAACGTTTCATCGCCTTGCCTGCACCGTCGGCAGCCCGGTCGGATTTCATTGCCCCCAATTCGCGCTCCATTGCCCCCCAGCGGTACGGAGCATTATCCGCACAGCGGTCAAAGGAAAATCCGCACCACCACAATACCGACCCCAAATCGTGGATCAATGCGGAATAAAGTACGGTATAAAGATACGCATCGGTGCGTTCTTCAGAAAGATAATTCGGCCCGAATGCGCCGATCTCCTCAACGAATGCCGGTTTGCCGGAAACTCCCCGGTAATATACCGATTCTGCCGTGGCGTGGTAGATCGCCGGAACATTATTCAATGCACTTTTGCCGCAGTGCGGAGTGAATGCCGGATAGGGGTGCGTGGTCAAAGCATCGAATAATTCCCCCTGCATGATAAGGTTGTTGGATTTATTGATGGAGTTTTTACCGCCGTGCATGCCGGAAAAAACCGGGCGGCTGCGGTCGATCAGACGGATGGTGGATGTGACCATGTGATGCCAGTTCCATGAACTGTAAGCACTGCTTGCAGACAGACAGTTACATTCATTGCCCGGTTCCCAGGCGACGATCGCCGGATGATCTTTCATCTCAGTCACGAAACCGCGCAGAAACATCTCCGCCAGCCGGATCGCCTGAAAATCTTCAAAGAGATTTTTATCGGCAAGGGCGGGAGGCACAAACATCGCTCCGCTCATCCAGCCGGTAAGCAATCCCACGACCAGTTTCAACTCATGCTTGAGTGCCAGATCGGCAACGGTGCGGAAACGCTCCATCATCACCGGATCAAGACCGAAACTGCGTAAACCGGTCGCCGGAAGCGGCGAACCGTCAAGAAAGCTGATTTCCCGGAAGTTATTGCCGCATTCCGCCAGCAGTTTTACCGGCTGAAAATCTTCCCACAAGGGAAAAATACGCACGGTATTGACTCCGGAATTGCGCAGCGCAATAAAATCTTTTTCCACCTCTTCTGCGGAAAAATTACTCCACATCTGCGTTCCGGCATGTGAGGCCCAATAGTTGACCCCCACGCTGAATTCCGAAAAACCCGGTAAAAATTTGCTCATTTTTTCAATCCCTGCAATATGTTGATGTTGTTAACTGACACATTCTTATAAGATAGCACCGGGAACGGCTTTTTTCCATCCCCGGTGAATGAAACTTTTGAAACATTTTGTTTTTTACCGGATCACTTTCAACGCAGTATGTTCCGGAGAAAGTGCGATTTTGTCATCCGCAAGACGGTTATTCCGGAATGCAAACACCATTACTGCCTGCCGCTCAAATGTCATGCTCTCGCATGACTTCGCTTTCGGCTGGTGGGATCGGCGCATTTTGCGCCGACTTCTGCGCTTCGCTTATTTTCGCCGCTTACGGCGGCGACCAACGTTCCGCCGTTGGATCACGTCCGGGTAAGCACCCGGCGGCAAAGTTTTTTATTTGATTATTATTTTTTCAAGCGACGACTACCGCATAAAGGCGGTGGATGCAGTGTGCGACAATGTCGCCGCCAAATCAAGGTAACGGTGAAGGAGTGTACTATGTACTCGACTGAACCTTTATCCGCCGGTTTGGCAAGAAATTGTCCGCAATGCGACACCGTCACTGCCTTGCGCTCAAATGTCATGCTCTCGCAT
>JAFVZS010000066.1 GCA_017508015.1 Lentisphaeria bacterium | reverse complement strand
GGACACCGGCTCGGTCACATACATAGTATGCTCCCTCGCCGTTGCCTCTGTTTGACGTCGACCTTGCCTCACACTGCATCCATCTTTTTCCGGTGGCAACGCTCTCCGGTCTTCCGTGCGGCTTACGCCGTACTCATCCCTGCGAGTAAGGATGTGTTGAATTTATAAAAATAACTATTATTCTGATTTTGGGTGAAAAATCAAACCTGCGGTGGCGCATTGCGGACAATCTCTTGCCAAATCTGCGGGTAGCGTTTGGGTCGAGTATGGTAATACACTCCCCAAACACTACCTTGATTTAGCGTCGATCTTGCCTCACACTGCATCCACCGGTCGGATCGCACCTTTTGCAGTTGCGGCGGCGCATTGCCGGTTTGCGACCAACGGGAGCAAAAGTATTCCGCTTTTTTTGAAAAGGATGAGGGCTTGGGGGAAGGGAAAACTTTTTTTCTCGTGAAAAAAAGTTTTCCCTTCCCCCAAAATCCCCGACCTTATTTCCAGAAGTTGAATGAGCAGACTTCGTCGAGGGGTTTGCGGACTTTATTTACGGGGGTGTCGGGATTGGCGGCGTAGCCGATGGCCAGCACCATTCTGACGGTTGCGCCGTGCGGGATGCCGAAAAATTCTTCCATTTTGCTTTGTTCATTCATGCCGATAATACAGGTATCCAGGCCGAGGCAGAATGCTTCGTGGCACATATTCATACAGGCTGCGCCGATATCGCCGGGGGCGAAACGTTGTGAATCGTGGTAGTAATCCAGCACGCCCTGCATGACTTTGGCTTTCTGTTCAACGAGGATGATGAAAGCGGAGACCTGATGCCGCCACGGGGAGCCGGTGGAGCCGTTGGAAAGCACCAGAGCTTCGCAGAGTTTGCTTTTGGCTTCCGGCGAATCGACGACGATGAATTTCCACGGCTGGGAGTTGCATCCGCTGGGTGAGAGACGTCCGGCTTCGACGATTTTGATCAGATCGTCACGGGAGACGGTTTTATCTGGATCGTATGAACGGCAGCTTTTGCGGTTACGCATGATTTCGAGAAAGTCCATAGTTTTTTCCTTTTTATTTGTTATTGTCTTGATTTTGTGAAAAATATAACCTGCGGTGTCGCATTACGGGCAATCTCTTGCCAAATCGGCGGACTCAAGCCCGGTCGAAGCGAACCTTTTACAGTTACCAAAACAACCTGCGGAGTCGATGGAATTGCGTTTTTCCTTTCAAATAAAACTTTTCAAGAAGAGTATATCCAGTTGTATATCCGGGTGGTAAATGCTCATCCGGTTACGCAATTCGTCATTGATCTCCTCATTACTCATGCCGTATTTATGCGGTATGAGCAAATGGAATGCCAGTTTTGTCACCTGACCGGCGTCATTTTTTCCCAACCGGAAATCGTACAGTTTGAAACTGTTGTCAAAAGCGGCGATGGTATTTTCCATTCTGCTTCGCCAGAGAATTATTTCCGGATTTCCTGTGTTGTACGGGTCGCCGTGCAGCAGCAGATGCACGGGGAGCTGACGGGAGACGGCGATTTCCGCATTTTCCAGAATGTCATGGGCGGAAAAGCGATCGCCTTCACAGGAAATTTCCGCATGGGCGGTCACATAGTAGGAGTTTACACCGTAGTTGTGGATGATGATATCGTGAACTCCATCAATGCCCGGAGAATCGAGGATGACCTGCCGGATCTTTTCCACCAGTTCATGATCCGGCGGAGTGCCAAGCAGTTTATTGACTGTGTCTTTGAGAATCCCGCCTCCGGCCCAGAGGATCATGCCGGCGATCACGATACCGGCCGTGCCATCCAGCGGAAAAGCGGTGTATCTTGACGATATCAATGCCGCGATGACCAGCAAAGTACCCAGACAGTCGCTCAAACTGTCCAGAGCGGCGGCTTTGATCACATCGGAATCGATCAGTTTACCGACTTTGCGGAAGAAGAAAAAGAGCCAGCATTTGACCAGTACTGTGGCGGCAAAAATGATGATGACACTGTCGGCACAGTTTATTCGGGAAGGGCGGCAGACGGCGATGATGGAATCTTTGAGGAAATTCATTCCCAGTCCGACGATCAGCAGAGCCACGATCAGAGCTGCGACATATTCGGTGCGTCCGTGGCCGAAAGGGTGTTCGGCATCCGGCGGTTGTCCGGATAAACGGAACCCGGCGGCGGTGATGATCCCGGAACCGGCATCTGACAGATTGTTGATGGCATCGGCGGCCATGGCAATACTGCCGGTGATCAGGGCCAGCGTGACTTTGACGATCACCAGAATCACATTGCAGACGATGCCGGTGATACCGCTGACGATACCGCACCGGGTGCGCTGCTGCGGGGTGAGTGGACCGTTGATATCCGGCACGGCAAGTTTCAGGATCAGAGAGGTCAGCATGATTTTTTTACTCCATTGATGTTCACAGAAGAAATGTAGCACATTATCGTTAAATTTCAAGTTGCAAAAATGCCGATAACAGCTTATATTAACCGCAAACCGCAACAATCAATTCCGGAAAAGGGGAGAAACGGCAAAATGATCAAAGAGATAACTTATCCGTGCAAGATCGACAACAGTGAACAACCGGCGATGTTTTTTCAAGCTTCCGGCAGTGAGCCGCGGCCGCTGCTGGTGGCGTTGCATACCTGGAGTTACGACCATACCAACGGCTTTGAAGAGTTTTTCCGGTTTGTCCGGAAAAAGAATTGGCATCTGATCTTTCCCAAGTTCCGCGGGCCGAATTGGACAAGTGAAGCGTGCGGCTCAGAATATGTGGTTTCCGATATCGAAGATGCCGTACATTTTATGAAAGCCAACTGCCGGGTCGATGATGAAAGGGTTTATTTGTGCGGCGGTTCCGGCGGCGGTTATGCCGCACTTCTGATGGCCGGGCGGCGGCCGGATCTGTGGAGCGCGGTATCGGCGTGGTGTCCGTGTGCCGATCTGGTGCGCTGGTTTCGTGAGGGCAAAGTTATCGGCACGGAATATCCGGAACATATCGCCACAGCTTGCGGCGGCAGTCCGGAACTTTCCGCAAGTGCTTACCGTGAAGCTTTGCGCCGTTCTGCAACCACCTGGCTGGTCAATGCGGTAAACAGTTGCACCGTGGATATCAGTACCGGGATCCATGACGGGCACACCGGTTCAGTGCCGGTCAGTCAGGCGGTCAGATGTTTCAATATTCTGGCCCGGGAGGATGACCGGATCAGCGAAGAGGATATGGATCACATCAATAAAAATGAGAAAATCCCGGCAGAATTGCTTTTCCATGGAGAAGATCCCTCTTTCGGTGAACGTACGATCTATTTGCGCCGCCAGTCGAACCGGGCGAGATTGACGTTGTTTGAGGGCGGACATGAGATATTGTTCTTCCCCGCCTGTCAATGGCTGGAAAGACAGAGCCGGAGCTGCGGTCCCGATTGGTCGCCGGTACCGGAAGTTATGGAACCCAACGGGCAAACGGCGTTGAGCCGGTGAGGTGAGTTATGGAACGCACTTTCCGGGATAGTTTGTGGCTCTGGGGACAGGATGCCGGTTCGCATCATAAAAAAGAGTACGGCTGGAATATCCCCGGCGAAAATAAAATGGGCCCGGTCGAAGGGGCCGCATATCTGGATATTTCCAATTGCTTCAGGGTGGTCATGGGGGGCACTCCGGCTCCGCCGTTCGATGCTGAATCGGAACAGCTCGCCGGATTCGATCAGGTCGTATGGTCGATCATGGGAGACAAATCCTCGGTGCGCAATAATGACGGAGCCGATGATCTGGAGGAGGTTTTGCGTCAGGCCGCAAAATTTCCCAATGTGACCGGCGGGGTGCTGGATGACTTTTTCTCTCCGGAAACTGCCGATGCCAGAATCACTCTGCCGCGGATGCGGGAGATCCGGGATCGTCTGCATTCTGCACCGCGGCCGCTGGAGTTGTTTCTGGTCTATTATGCAGCACTTTTTGATATTGATTACACACCTTATCTGGAGTTGGCCGATGTGATCACCTTCTGGTCATGGGATAGTGCCCAGTTGGCCCGTGCCGGAGAGAATCTGGATAAGATCATCGCCATGACTCCCGGAAAAAAACACTTTGCCGGATGTTACTTGTACAACTATGGCGACTGCCGGGAATTGACGGATGACGAGATGCTGTTTCAGTTGGAACTTTACTGCCGTTTATGGAAAGAAAAGCAGATCGACGGCGTGGTGGTATGTTCAAACAACCTTGTTGACACCGGGATCAGAGCGGTGGAAATTTTCCGGGAATTCATGCAGACTCATGCTTGAGTTGAAAGACGGGGCCGCTGCTCACCATGGATTGAGGTTTCGCAGCAGCCCCGGGAAAGGGTGGATGTCACCGGCGGTGACGGGGAGCCTGACGGTGCGGTTCAGCCGGTTGCCGGTAGTGGATCTGCCGGGGTTTCGGTGCCGGTTGCCGGTGGTGGATCACGGCCGGCCGGTGTACCGGCGGCGTGGTGATGATCACCGGTTGGGGATTGAGTACTTGCGTTACCAGACCGACGATCCCGGC
>JAFVZS010000065.1 GCA_017508015.1 Lentisphaeria bacterium | reverse complement strand
GAGGGAGTGTATAACCATACTCGACCGAGCTTGAGTCCGCCGATTTGGCAAGAGATTGCCCGTAATGCGACACCGCCTTGTCACGGCGTAGTGTAAACGAAGCCGGAAGGTTATATTTTTCACAAAAATCAAGACAATAACGAAAATTTTCTTATCAGAAAAAAACGGATTATTGACCGATGGGAATTGTCACACTGTCGGGCAGTGAAAAACGCGGAGGGTCGGCAAAAGTAAAAAATGCCTGCTGTGCACCGGCGATGGTATTCAAAAACAAAGAGAGATTCAATTCATCCAGTTCGCCGGTAACATCGTCGGCCAGCACCGCCAACGGCGCATCGGAACGGCTCTGAACAACTTGAAATTGAGCAAGTTTCAACAATAGCGAAATCAATCTGATTTGTCCGGTCGATCCGTAAGTACGCAAAAGTCTGCCGTTGAAAATAAACTCAAACTCATCCAACTGCACTCCGCATGCCGTGCACTGGCGGCGCAATTCACTCTCTTTTTTCGAGTGGATCAATGCCTTGTGACTCTGAAAATCTTCCCCGGCATCACTGCGGTAAATCACCTCAAATGAACCGCGCTCCTTAAGCAAAGTGTTGACTTTTTCAGCGATTATTCCGGCATAAAAACGCCGTCTGCCGGCAATGAATGGTGCATTTTCCGCCAATTCATCTTCAAATGCCCCGGCCGTATGCGGGGCAAATTTCAAAGCCCGGTTGCGCTGAAGCAGTGCCCTGATATACCTGGATAAGCGTATCAGATATTCCGGTTCGATCCCTGAGATAAGTATGTCAAAAAATTTCCGGCGGCATCCGGATGGGCCGGATGCGATCTCCCGATCCTCCGGAGCGAAAACCACCGTATGAAATTCCCGGATGAAATCACTGCTCCGCCGCACCGGCTGACCATTGATAAAGAGTTTGCGTCTGCCGGAAACGGTTTCGGATATTTCCAGAGTTTCCGGCGCGATTCTGCCGTCAAGCACACTTTTCAACTGAAATTCCCGGGCTCCGATACGGATCATCTCTCTGGGGGGAGCTCCCCGGAATGAACGCAGTAAACTGGCAAAACCGATACTTTCCAGCAAGTTGCTCTTGCCGGAACCGTTGGGGCCCTCGAAAAATATGTTCCGGTTGCAAAAAACCAATTCCCGCGACTCAAAGTTGCGGAAATTGGTCAATGATATCGATCGGATAACCACTGTTACTTTTTGCGGATCGGCATGATGATGTAGATAAATCCCTCACCGGCCTCGATCGCCACCGGACTCAAGGGATCATTGAGCTTGAATCTCACCATATCCGCATCGGTGTTGCGCAACGGATCGGCCAGAAACACCGGATTGAATGATACTTCAAAGGGCTCTCCTTCAAAGGTGGTTTCCAACAGATCACTGCCTTCTCCGACTTCCGCGCTGGAAGCCTGCAATTGCAGCTGATTGTCAGCGAAACGCAGAATAATGGAACTGTTCGCTCCGGCGATCATCAGCGCAACCGTTTCAATCTTTGACAGCAGTGCCTGAACCGGCAATTCCACTTCACACTCAAATTTACCCGGCACGACCTGACGGTAATTGGGATATGCTCCCTCGATCAATTTGCTGGTCAGGGTGACTCCGGCACAGGTGAACCGGCAAAGCTTTTCACCGACTTCAATGGTCAGCAGCGCATCACCTTCCAGCTGACGGCGGATCTCGGAAAGGGCTTTCAGCGGAATGATCGCATCTCCGTCGCCGCCGGTGATGCTTTCCGGACCGGATTCCTGCATCGCCATACGTTTTCCGTCGGTTGCAACCAGTGTCATCGCCGTTTCACGCAAACTCAAAAGCACTCCGGTCAGCACCTTGCGGGAATCATCCACACTGACCGCATAGGAGATCGAACCGATCATACGTTTGAAAAGGCTCTCTTTGATCTTGACCGTGTGGACCGCTTCAAAGGTCAACGCTTCCGGAAAATCCGCTGCGGATAAGCCCAGCAGAGTAAATTTGGCTGTACCGCAGGTGATCCGGGCAAAATCTTTGTCATCGATGACAAAATCCACCTTTTCCGCCGAAAAACTGCCGATCAGTGAAGACAATTTTTTCGCCGGCAAAGTAGTCATGCCGGATTCGCTGATCTCCGCTTCGACCGTGGTCACCAGACGCAGTTCCAAATCGGTCGTGCTCAACTCCAGTCCCTCATCCGTGGCTTTGATCAGCACGTTTCCCAGCAAAGGAAGCATGGAACGTGAACCGATAATATTACTGACTTTTTGCAGAGCTTTCTGCAATTTGATCCGGTCTACTGTAAATTTCATGATATGTTTCTCCTTTAATATAAATCAATACACATTTTGAGTTAATATAACCCCCCTCATGCCGCTTTTCCAGTGATCAGCATTAAAAAATACGGAAAATATTTCAATCAAAGGCCAAATGATAAAGCTCGCAATCCAGAGCGGAAGTCAGCACAGAAGCCAATTCGGCGGCCAGATTCTGATCCGGTGCGCTGCCGGCACAGGATTCCAGAAAATCGAATATATCCGGCAAAGCCAGACAGCAGGGCAGCTCTTCCGGATGATGCAAGGCATTTTTTATGGCACAGCGGGCCTCTTCCAATGCCTGACCGGCACTGTAAAGCAGTGGTTCGATCTCCAATTCCGTCACCGGAAAGGATAAATTGCTGAAACGGGCAAACTCTTTCATGAAAAAGAAGAAACGCACACTGGGAAACAGGGTCGTAATTCCGTTGATCCGCAACACTCCGGCATCCACCAGTTTCCTGGGGGCATCCGGCAGAAGTTCATAAATATCCCGCCGGGTCAGAGTCTGCTGCGGCACACCGGGCAGAAAAGTGCCGGTACTCAAAAAGTCCTCTTCGGCAAGTTCCCTTTCGTAGTGCCGGGATAATTCCAAAAGCAGATGCGGTGAAGCACTCTCAAACCCCAGCTGCCTCATCGCCTCGCCGGACAACCGGGCAATATGCGCCGCCCGTTCCGCCGAACAACCCAGATGCGACACCAGCAAACCGGCGATCGTCACTTCATCGGTGGCGATCCGCACCACCTGCTCATAGCCGTTGCGCCGGAAAACATGGGCAACTTCCGGAAATCCGATACTTTCCAGCAATCGGATAACTGCCGCATCGATCTCACTTTTGCAGAAAACCGGTTCCCGGCGGGGGGAATTCAACAGAGTGTATTCCAGAGCCAGCACGATCTCTTCCGACATGAAACTTTCTTCCCTCAAGCCGGTCGCCAGAAAGCTGCCGATCAGCCGGGTCTGCAATTCCCCGGCATCGAAGGGAACAACTCCCCCATCCGCATCCCGCAAAAACAGTTGTTTCGCTGCTGTTTGAACCATAGACCTCTCTCTTTCTGATTTCCTGACTTTCAGACAATATAACCGTACCACAGCCATTTTTCAATCGGAATTTCTGTAAAAGTCGATCAAAATGAGTTCAAATAATCCGCTTTTCAGAAATCTGAACCGGAAAATTGAACTTCTCAAAACTCCTCCAGCCTCAACCATGTCAGGATCTTTTCCCGGATTTTCCCCCTTCTTTTTGCAATCAGTATGACTTTCCTGTTGCGCATCTCACCTGCCGGTGCTATATTATTATATATTGTAATGCAAAAAGCCGGGAACTTATTTCTATGAGTGACACCATACAAATCATCTGCAATATTCTCAAAGCCGGAAACATTGAAAATTTCCGGCAGGAAGCACGCTGGATAATGGAAGATGCCGGAAATCCGGAAACGGCCGTAAATATCGCTCAGCAACGGGCCGCCGGAGCTCCTCTGCAATATCTGCTCGGCACCGCTCCTTTCCGTAATCTGATGCTCAAAGTCGACCCTCGGGTGCTCATCCCGCGCCCGGAAACCGAATTGCTCGCCCAATGGCTCATCGATCACGCCCCTTATTCCGGTGATATTCTTGATCTGGGATGCGGCAGCGGTGCCATCGCCATCGCCGCAGCCACCGAAAGAAACGATCTGCATGTCACCGCCGCCGATATCAGTCCCGATGCCCTGACTCTGGCCCGGGAAAATGCCGCCTTATGCGGCGCAAACAACATCTGCTTCATTCAAAGCAACCTCTTTTCCTCCCTGACAGAACGCAAATTTGACCTCATCGGCGCAAATCTGCCTTATGTCACTGAAGAAGAATTCCAGACCCTGCCGCCGGAAGTGAAAAATTTTGAACCGGTACTTGCCCTCACCGCCCCGGATAACGGCCTGGCTCTGATCCTGAAAACCATCGCCGCTCTCGCCGGCCATCTGAAACCCGGCGGCGGTGCAATTTTTGAACTGTCCCCCCATCAGGCCGCAACTGCCGCCAACGCTGTGGAAGATGCCGGATTTAACGCCGGGATCATCCGGGATTTTTGCAACCGTGAACGCTTCGTCACCGCAACCCGGCAATGAAAAGTACCGTTTTTCTGCGCAAACACAGCGCCGCCATCGGCTCTTTCGGAGAAAATACCGCCTGCAGCAAGCTGATTTCCGACGGTATGACCATTCTTGCACGCAACTGGCGCTCACGGGCCGGAGAACTGGACATCGTCGCCTTTGACGGAACTTATATCATCTTCGCTGAAGTCAAAACCCGCCGTTACAAACCGGGATTCCCGCCGCTGATCAACCTCTCTTACCGTCAGCGCAAACGCAACTTCAATGCCGCCAAACTCTATTTGAAAACTTTCGACATTTCAGGTATCCCGGCACGCTTCGACCTGATCGAAGTAACCGTATATCCCGGATTCGCCGCCCCGCACATCCAAATCCATCACGGATATCTGCCGGATTTACCGCCTCTGGAACTGCCTTCTCCGGCTGCTCCGCCATCTCCGCTGCCGCTCTCATGGAGCGAAAAACTGCTTTTCAGCTCCTGTCCGGCATGCTCCGCTCCCAACCCGGCCTCTCAGCCCTTCTGCCCCGCATGCATGGCCCAACTTTACTTTTTCGATCCGCGTTACCGCTGTAACGGCTGCGGAGGCGAAAATCACGGAACCCTCGACCTGTGCAGCCGCTGTCTGGCCGAAGAAAAACGCCCGTGGCAGCACGCTCTGGCTGTTTTCGCCTACCGGTCATGCGGCAGAGAACTTATCCGGAAATTCAAATTCCGGAATCAGCCGGAATTGGCCCGGCCTCTCGGCAAACTGGCCGCCGATCTGCTCAATTCTGCCGGAATGACCGCCGATATGATCGTCCCAATACCTCTGAATCCGCTGCGCTGTCTGCAACGCTCATACAATCAGTCTGCTCTCATCGCCGGTGTCGTTTCTGACAAAACCGGAATCCCGTACGCCAATATCCTCCGCCGGAAAATCTCTCTGCGGAAACAATCATCCCTCAACCGCAAAGCCAGACATCAGGGACTTAAAAATGCCTTTTATACCGGCAAAAATCCCGGAATCAAAGGTAAACATATCCTGTTGATCGATGACGTCCTGACCACCGGCAGCACCCTCTCCGCCGCCGCAAATACCCTTCTGAAAAACGGTGCCGCTGAAATCTCCATCCTCGTCATCGCCGGTACTCCCGTCAGAACCGCAGCCGCTTTGAAACCGATTCGCTGACCTTTTTGTGTACTCGACTGTTGCGGCGCAGGAGCAAGGCGCGAGATTACCCGCAAGCCGACACCGCAGGTTATATTTTTCTCAAAAATCAAGACAATAACTTTTAATTATCATTGTCACAATTTCTATGAAATCTCTAACTTTTTTCTTTGTTCTTTTATGCTGTTAACAACCTGTTAATAACTTTTTCGGAATACACCGTTTTTTGTTGCAATTCGCCTTTCTCCCCCTCTCTGT
>JAFVZS010000064.1 GCA_017508015.1 Lentisphaeria bacterium | reverse complement strand
CCGCAGGTCTGACCACCCATGCCGTAACCGTTGTTGATACAGTGGAAGATCACCGGCAAACCGCCTTTGTGTTCGTCATCCCAAAGTTTGAAATACTGATCCATGGAGGCGAAGTTCAACGCTTCCCAGACCGGACCGCGGCCCATGGCACCGTCACCGCAGTTGCAGACGACCAGACCCGGTTTTTTGTTGACTTTTTTGTAGAGCGCAGCACCGGCGGAAATACCGGCGGAACCACCGACGATGGCGTTATTCGGATAGATACCGAAAGGCAGGAAGAAAACGTGCATGGAGTTGCCCAGACCGCGGGTGAAACCATTGGCACGGCCGAAAAGTTCCGCCATAAAGCCGTAAAGCAGATAGTCAAGAGCCAGATCACGGACATTGCCGCTCTTATTGTGTTTCTCAACCACGCGGAGCAGATCGCCGCCGAAGAAGCCTTCCATGATCTGCATCAACTCTTTTTCCGGCAGATTGCGGATGGCGTTGAAGCCTTTGGCCAGCACTTCACCGTGACTGCGGTGTGAACCGAAAATCATGTCATCATGGGTCAGCGTATAAGCCATACCGACTGCCTGAGCTTCCTCACCGGTGTAAAGGTGAGCCGGACCGGTGTAGAGGTAGTCGATACCGTTGTAATGCTTCTGGGTACGCACCTGGAAAAGCATCGTTTCAAATTCGCGGATGAACTGCATATCTTTATAGATTCCCAGCAGATCATCCTTGCTGAAAATTTTCTTTTCTTCAGCAAACGTTTTTTTGTACTGATTCATTTCGATCTTGCCCAGATCGACTACCCCTGCCTTGCGGATCTCCTTGGGGTCAAGAAATTGACATTTCGGCATTTTCTTTTTTCCTTTATGTTAGGTTGGTGAGTTATGACAAATTATGCTTCGTTGAGAGCCGCTTCGCGGAACACCTCACCCACGGTCGGGTGCGGGAATACCACTTTGCTGATCTCGGCGCAATTAAGTTTACGGGTGATCGCCATCGCCAGACCGAAGATCATTTCTGAACCCGGATTGCCGATGATACATGCTCCGATAAGGATATCATCCTGATCAAGAATCATTTTAATAAATCCGTTGCCGCCCTCGTTTTCAGCAATATAGCGGCCGCTGAAAAGCAGCGGCATTTTGACGACCCGGTATTTCAGCCCCTTTTGTTTGGCAGTTTCTTCAGTCTCGCCGACGCTGGAAACTTCCGGATTGGTGTAGATCACCGCCGGAATCGCACTGTAATCCATGGTATCTTTTTCACCGGCGATCACATTTACCGCCACTTCCGCTTCACGGTAGGCCGTATGAGCCAGCATGGATTTGCCGTTGACATCGCCGACTGCGTAAACATCGGAAACATTGGTTTTCATCTGATCGTCAGTTTTGACGGCACCGCGTTCCATATAAAGTCCGATATTTTCATAACCCATATCAGCAGTGTTGGCACGGCGGCCGATGGCCACGAGGATCTTGTCGGCTTTAAGTTCGGCTTTGCCTTCGGCATTTTCCACCGTCAGCGTACTGCCGTTAACGGCAACAGCTTTGGTTTTGAGCATGAATTTCACGCCGCGTTTTTCGTAAATACCGCGCAGCATTTCCGACATTTCGATATCAGTCGGGCCGCCGATGCGATCCATCATCTCGACTACGACCACT
>JAFVZS010000063.1 GCA_017508015.1 Lentisphaeria bacterium | reverse complement strand
GCGGATATCTTTCATCAGCTTGAGCCAGCTGCTGACAGAACGCAATTTATCTTCCCGGCTGGCGGGATCTGCGGGCATTGGCAGAGCGATTTTCACTTCGTCGAAAAACACGTAATAGCTTTTGCCGGGTGCGAAAAGGTCACTTGCCTTGTTGTTGGAAATTTTCTGCTGTTCTTCGCGGATATATTTTTCCGTGACCGGAGTAAAGGTGATCCCGTCAAGGCTCTGCATCAGAGTAATGCTTTTCACATTACGCAGATTGATGTATACGTCATTAAGCGCGTACCATCCTTTGGGAAGCACCACTTCGGCAACATAACCGGAATCAGAACCGCCGTTGTCATCAAAATCACCGCCTTGATCGCAGCCGGAAAACCAGAACACGCAGGAAAGTAACAGGGACGGAAACAGAAATTTTTTCATAAATTCACCTTGATGTTTTATAAATCCATACATATAATAAAAGTAACATGATTCATCGGTTTTGTCAAGCGGATTTCTGATTTTTTTCTGATAGTTTGCACGGTAAAAAGTTTTTCCGCACAAATAAAGTACTTCCCCTTGAAAAATCCGGGGTAATGGATTATTCTATATAGATGTCAAAAAGTTCAACACTTACAAAGGATCATTGGTCATGGATCAATTTATGGAATATCTGAGTATCGCCGGGTCGGTGCTTTTTGTTTTCATCGCGCTGGGTTTCTGCATTCTGTCGCATGAATTCGGTCATTTTCTGGCGGCGAAACTGATGGGACTGCATATCGACGCCTTTTCTCTGGGCTTCCGCCCCATCTGGCGCAAAAAGTACAAGGGAGTTGAGTACCGTATCGGCTGGCTGCCGTTGGGAGGCTATGTGGAACTGCCGCAGGTCGATGCTTCAGATGATGTCCCCAAAAGTGCCGACGGCACGGAACTGCCGCGTGCCACTCCCAAAGCGCGGATCGTCACGGCGGTTGCCGGGCCGCTTTTCAATGTGATTTCCGGTCTGCTTCTCGGCTGTATCGTCTGGGCGGCGGGCATTCCCGAGGCCACTCCCAGAATGCGGGAGATCGAAGTACTTTCCGTTCCGGAAAATTCCCCGGAATACCTCGCCGGTCTGCGTAAAGGCGATGTGATCGTCAAACTCAATGGCGAAGAGTTCCACGATACCTGGGAAAATTTCGTCAAAAAGGTGCTTTTTACCATCAATGAAATCACGCTGGAGGTCAAACGGAACGGCAAACTTCACACCATCACCTACAAACCCGCCGAAAATCCCAACGCCCCCGGCGGCGAAAAAATCGCTTATCCGTTTTTCAAACCGCTGCTGCCCATCAAACTTTATCCCGAAAAAAACAGCATCGCCGCCAAAGCCGGTATCCAGGCGGGCGATATCGTCACCGCAGTCAACGGCAAAGAGATTTCCGGCGCGGCAAATTTCCAGTACGCACTGGCGTTTTCCAACGGCAAACCGCTTACCATCAGCCTTTTGCGTAACGGAAAAACAATGGATATCTCCGTCACTCCCCAAGCTGTTCCCGACACTGAAACCCGTTTCTTAACCGGAATAACCATGGTCAAAAACGATAAAAACGTGGCTGTTTCTTCCGTAATGGCCGGCGGTGCCGCCGCCGAAGCGGGGATCAAAGAAGGCGATATTTTGATTTCGATCGACGGCAATGCGGTCAACTCTCCGGAAGATATGAGCAGTTACATTGCCAAAAAACAGGATGCTCCGGTAAAAGTTTCCATCCTGCGCGACGGGAAAACGATCGATTTCACCCTGACCGCCCGCCGGTTCACCGGATATTCCATCGGAGTTTCACTGGCCGCATACAACCACCCCAACCCAGTGGAACTGCTGGTCGATACCCTGGATATGAGTTGGAAAAGTCTCCGCGGTATCGCCACTACCGTCGGCAATAAACTGCACCTGACCGAAAACAGCAGTTCACTCAAACCCAGTCACATGTCCAGTACGCTGGGGATCGGCATGGTGCTTTACACTTCGATCCGCACCAGCTGGTCTTACGGAATCTATTTTGTGGTGGTGATCTCCTTTGCTCTGGCGATCTTCAATTTACTGCCGCTGCCGGTGCTTGACGGCGGACACATCTTTTTCGGGGTGCTGGAATGGGTCACCAAAAAACGCATCCCGTCACAGATCATGAAAGTTATTTCCATTATTTTTGTCACCCTGCTGATCCTGCTGACGTTGTACATCACCTTTTTTGACGGCAAACGGCTGATCCGCAAAATTTCCGGCAACAAACCCGCAGTCGAATTGAAAAATGCGCCGAAAAACCCGTAACTTTTTTCTCGGTCAGACCGGAATCGGTTCTGAACACCGTATCACTGTCCAGTCCATGTGCAATACCCGTACCGCCGATACGGATTCCACCCTGGCGCAAATCCACCGGCTCGCTGAAGCCGGATGCGATATCATCCGGGTTTCCGCCGATTCACCCGCCGATGTCGCCGCACTTAAAACCATCTGTGCCGCTTCACCGCTGCCGGTGATCGCCGATATCCAGTTTTCCGGTGAATCCGCCATCGGCGCAATGCTCAACGGCTGCGCCGGTGTACGGGTCAATCCCGGGATCATCCACGATAAAAACCTGCTGGAAAAAATCGCCCGTACCGCACTGGAACACAATACCGTCATCCGCGTCGGTGCCAATGCCGGAAGTTTGAAGCTCCACCGCATCGGCGAATTGACTTCTTCCGGTATGGAAAAAAATGATGCCATCGCCCTTTTGCTCTGCGAAGCAGTAACCGAACAGTGCGAATTGCTCGCCGGTTTCGGAGTTACCCGGATCAAAGCCGCAGTCAAAAGTTCCGATATCAGCGTCACTCTCAAAGCATACCGCCGCTTCGCAGCTTCATGCGATCTGCCGCTGCATCTGGGATTGACCGAAGCCGGAACACCCGCCAAAGGCGAACTGCGTTCCGCCGTCGCCATCGGTTCTCTGCTTGCCGACGGTATCGGTGATACCATCCGGGTCAGCCTGACCGCCGATCCCGAAGCCGAAATCGCCGCCGCAAAACGTATCCTCGATGCCTGCGGTATACTGAATAACAGCGTGGAAATCATCTCCTGCCCCACCTGCGGACGTACCGAAGTTGATCTGATCTCCCTCGTTACCAAAGTCGAGGAGATCATCGCCGATATGCAGAAAAATAACCTCCCCGTCCGCTATCGCAAAATCGCCGTCATGGGATGCCCCGTCAACGGCCCCGGCGAAGCCCG
>JAFVZS010000062.1 GCA_017508015.1 Lentisphaeria bacterium | reverse complement strand
GTCAAGGGCGGTGTCAACCGCCCGCCGAGCCAAAGCAAACAAAAACCCGGCAGAGTGCTGTCCACCGGGGGTACGGGGGCGGAGCCCCTGTCAAGGGCGGTGTCAACCGCCCGCCCGATCAAGCCGCGACAACGGAGCGGCGCGACACTTCGTTTTTCTTTTGGTTACTTTTCTTTTTCCGTAAAAAGAAAAGTAACTGGTATCCGGAACGGGACTTGAACCCGTACTCCCGAAGGAAGCAGATTTTAAGTCTGCTGTGTCTGCCATTCCACCACCCGGACGCCAGAGATATAATATATATCACATTGCAAATAAAATCAATGGATTAAATGGTTTTTTTCTTTTTATGGCGTAAAATGTTGAGAAATTCTTTAAGTTCCGGGGTACGGAAAAGCAGAGCGAATAAGAGAAAAGCTATCGAAAAAGCGATGCCGCAAAGTAAAAGCAGCAAACAATCGCTGAAAAAAGAAGGTGTAAAGAAGTTGCTGAACCAGGGCAATATCATCCGGATGCTCACTGCGGCACATAAGGCAATGACCGCAGAACGGCAGCAGGAGAAAACGGTGGATCTATTCAACGGGAAACCGTCACGGCGGAGCAGAAACAGCAACAGTGAATTATTGATTACCGATGCAATAACAGTAGCCAGGGCAAGTCCGCCTTGCCTTAAAGGAAACATCAGCAAAATATTGAGTATGATATTGGCAGAAATGGCGATCAGGGAAACATAAAACGGCCGTTTCATATCCTGACGGGAGTAAAAAGCCGGTAAAATCACTTTGAGAGAACAGAAGAACGGGATCCCCATTCCATAAAATACGGCGACCATTCTGGTGGCATTGAGGTCAGAGTCGGTATAGCGACCGCCGAGACAGAGCACCCGGAGTATTTCAACGTGAAAAAATATGACTGCGGCGGCCATTGGTGCGCCGACGAACCAGACATGGCGCAGAGAAAAATTAAGTTGTCTGCGCATGGCATCCCAATCCTTTCCGGCGGCGGCATGAGTCATAGCGGCCATCAACACCGAACCGAGAGAAACCGCAAACAATCCGATCGGCAGATCAATGATCCGGTCGACATAAGTCAGAGCCGGAACGGCCTGATCGTTGAGACAAAGGGCCAAAGTCCGGTCGATAATAAAGCTCAACTGCAAAACACCGTACCCGATCAATCCCGGAGTGGCAAGTTTGATCAGCTTCCCGGTGACCGCAAAATTTTGAAATGCCGCCCGGGAAAAAACCGGAAAACGTCCGCAAATATGCAACATCCAAAGCATGAGCAAAAGTTGAATCGCCCCGGCTGCCGGAGTGAGAATTGCCAATAAGGTCAGTAATTTTTGTGACGGCAACTGAAAAAAGATTCCGGCACAAAGTCCCAAAATCATACAGATGTTGAAAAACAGTGCGGTCAGAGCCGGACGGACAAAAATTCCGGAATAATTCAACACCGCCCCAACCACGCCGGTCAGACAGATAAAAAATGCGTAAGGCATGATCAACGGCAGCAATTGAAAACTGCCGATCACCCGCTGACTTTGCATGATTCCGGAACCATATAACAGCCCGTATTTTCCGGTCACCCACGCAAACACTGAAACAACGATGACGATCAATGCAAGCAAAATGCCGAGCATGGTGAAAATCTGAGCCAGATTCCGGCGGACTTGCGATATACCTTCAGCGTGTTCTGTTTCGGCAATGATCGGAGTCAAAGCCGTGCCGAGGGCCCCTTCCCCCAAAAGCCGCCGGAGCAAATTGGGGATCATCAGTGTTAAAAACCAGATACTGGCGACTGTACCGCCGCCGAGGGTCAAAGCTTCCAGACGGACCCGGAGCAAACCGAGCAGGCGGCTGGCCAGGGTAGCGATGGATACACCGACACTGTTTTTCAGGATTTTTCCTTCATCGGCACTCATGATATCACCGGTTGCAAAGCCTGAAAAGATTCCCGGTCGGCGTTACGCCCCGGATAAAAACAAATTTCCGGGATCTCACAACCGACCGGATGGATGCAATTTTTGATCCGGTCAAGCAATTTTACAGTGAGATAATTGCCGCCGGAAGCATCAAAACTGATCCGGAATTTACTGCATTCAAAGTGAAATTTTCCGGAAAAAGTCTCCAAAATTTCCAGCGAACCGGGCTCATGGGGGTGCAGATCGATCAATGTCCGCACCGGAATCATCAAAGAATCACGGAAACGGATGAATTGCAGCGGAGTAATAACTGCTGATCCGGGAATGCGCAACTCGATGACCGGTGTCAGAGAATATTTGAATGCAATGCCATAACAGCAACGCAGAATATCCCGCAATCCGTCAGCGTATCCGGCATCGGCGAAAGCATTTTCCCAATCGACAGTCAGAGATATTTCTGTGGCATTCAATGCGGCAATCGCCGCACAATTCCGGGAAAACATCCGGAAAAATTCCCGGCGCATGACACCGCCGGCTTCGACCAGAGAATTCAGGGTCCGCCCTTCACTGCGGCCGCCGGCACGCCGGAAACGGTTCTTCCAAAATTCCGGGAGAACCAAATCCGGCTGAGCGCATAACCCGAAAGGCAATTCCAAAAAAACGGCGGTTCGCAACTCCGGTAATTCAGCAAGTTGTTTGAGAGAAGCAACGGAAATACCCAAATGCAGTTTCACAGGAATCCGGCCTCCAGCAAAGTTTCCATTGTAATGGCAGATGATCCGGTTTCAGTTTTATTCAACTCCATCATGCGCAAGATATAGCGGCCGACAACATCAAATTCAAGATTGACCGGCATACCGGCATGCCGGGCGGATAAGGCGGTTTCCTGCAAAGTCACCGGGATCAAACGGACGGCAAAATAATCGGCCGCCGCTTCGACCACAGTCAGAGAAACTCCGTCAACCGCAATGCCGCCTTTTTCAACAACTAAATTGGCATATTGCCGTTCCAGAGCGATGGCAAGCTTGAAATCGCCATCGGCACACCGGGAACAATCGATTACTTTTGCGGCCGTATCGACATGCCCCTGAACGATATGTCCGCCCAGACGGTCACCGAGACGCAAGGCCCGTTCCAGATTGACTTTGCTGTTGACCGGCAGTATTCCGAGATTGGTACGCCGCAAACTTTCTTCAAGGGTGTGAAAGATCAATTCTCCGTTGACTGCCGCCTCAAGAGTCAAACAACAGCCGTTGACGGCAATACTTTCACCGAAAACCGGTTCATCCACCGTAAATTCCGGTTTGATAACCAGTTTTCCCCCGGAACGGGCAATGATTCTGCCCATGCCTTGAACCAATCCGGTAAACATTTCACATCTCCCGTAAAAAACCGTTGATCACAATATCATCGCCGCAAAGAAAAGTTTTCATCCGGCTAAGCTGCAACGCATCATCCATACTGAGCGGCGATTCACCGCCCAGTACCGGCACGGCATCCCTGCCGCCGAGCAACTTTGGAGCGATATGAAACTCCACAAAATCCACAGCACCGGCGGCAACTGCCGATGCGGCCAATTCTCCGCCGCCTTCGATAAGCAGTGTGGAAACGCCGCTTTGACCGAGAGCGAGCAGATATTCCTCCCACTCTCCGGCATTACTTAAAGCGACCGTTTCCGCCCGGCCATCCGGAAAAAATTCCATCAACTCTTCATCAGCAAGCGAATTGGAAACCACGATCCGGCGGGGCTGCCGCTCCCATGATTCCGGCTCACGCACCGTCAACTGCGGATGATCCGTGCGCAAAGTATTGCCACCGACCATCACGGCATCGGCAAGACGCCGCCATTTTTGTACCCGGCGACGGGCTTCTATACCGGTCACCCAGCGGGAATGCCCATTGGCACAGGCGATCTTGCCGTCAAGAGTCATAGCCATTTTCAGGATCACAAACGGTTTACCGCTGGTTATCCAACGGAAAAAGTGTTTATTCAAATCCCAACAGGCGGCATTTTCCACACCGCAATCAACTTGTATCCCATGTGATCTGAGAATTTCCTGCGCCCGGCCGGCATGCTTGGGATTGGGATCAACTGCCCCGATGACCACCCGGGATATTCCGGCCTCGATCAACGCTTGAGTGCATGGCGGAGTCCGGCCATAAGTTGAGCATGGTTCCAAAGTTACATAAATCGTTGCGCCACGGACATCGTGACCGTGCCGCCCGGCATCAGCGAGCGCATTGATCTCGGCGTGAGCTTCACCGGCTTTCCGGTGAAATCCCCGGCCGATAACCGTATCATCTTTGACGATCACTGCCCCGACCATGGGATTGGGATTGGTCAATCCCCACCCCATCCGGGCCAACGCCAGAGCTTCAAGCATGAATTCAGAATCTCTATTCATGCGTTCTCCACACTGAAAAGGGCTTCTGCATAAAATTCCGGATCAAAATCCTGTAAATCTTCCGGAGCTTCTCCGAAACCGGCAAAAAATGTCGGCAAATCAAACTCCTCATGCAGTGCCACCGCCATGCCTCCCCGGCCGGTTCCGTCAAGTTTGGTCAGAACCAAACCGGTGATCCCGGCTGTTTTACCGAATTCACGGGCCTGACTGATCACATTTGAGCCCAGAGAACTATCCACCGTCAGCCACACTTCATGAGGAGCTCCCGGCAGAACTTTGTTGATCGAACGGCGGATCTTACTCAATTCCGCCATCAAATCCTGCTGATTCTGCTGGCGTCCGGCCGTGTCGATCAGCAATATATCAGCATTGCGGGATTTGGCCGCCATAGTCGCATCAAAAGCGACACTGGCCGGATCTGCACCGTGTTTGGCCGCCACGACCTGACACCCGGTGCGTTCACCCCACAGCTGCAGCTGTTCAACGGCAGCAGCCCGGAATGTATCACAAGCACCGAGAATGATTTTTTTTCCCTCATTTTTCCAACGGGCAGCCAATTTGCCGATCGTAGTCGTTTTGCCGCTGCCGTTGACTCCGACCATCAGGATCACCAGCGGTTCGCCATCCGGTGCCACGGCAATTTCCCGTGCCCCGCGTTTGAGAATGGCACAAACTTCCTCTTTGGCAACTGCGATCAAATCCGCATCAGTGGCAATTTTTCCGCGTTCATAACGGTCCCGGATACCATCGACCACCTTTTTGGCGGCTGCCACTCCGAAATCTGCGGCGATCAGCATCGCCTCAAGATCATCAAAACTGGCCGTGCCGTGACTCTTCACTCCGGAAAACACCCCGCCGACCGCTCTGGCCAGCCGGGTGGCACTTTTTTCCAATCCCCGTTTGAATATAGAAAATATCGACATTTTATCTGCCGTCATTCTGGCATTCTGAATTTTTGACAGAATTCAGCACACCGTTAATAAAATTACCGGCTTCTGCGCCGGAAAAATCCCGGGCAATACCTACTGCTTCATCAATGCTTACCACCGCCGGGACATCGTCAAAAAAGATCATTTCCGCCACGGCGACCCGCATGATATTGCGTTCCACACCGGAAATACGTTCCATATCCCAGTTGCGGCAGTGTCCGGCAATGGCCGCATCAATCTTTTCCTGTTCGCAGGCGACAGTTTCATAAAGGCGCACCGCATAATCTCTGGCCCGCCGGGTGTTGCGGCTGTCGTCAAGTGCGAACTCCTCTTTCACCGATTCCAGAAAAATATCAAATTCCGCTGCTCCCGGAAGCTCTTTTTTGCTTTCACAGGCAAAGAGGAACTCCATTGCCAACTCCCTGCCCAGCCTTTTGGAGTGCATCGGAACCATTTCATCATTTCCCGGATTATGCATTTTTGATCGCCCGTGACAAATTGACCATTTCAATTGCGGCAATGGCGGCATCCACACCCTTGTTGCCGGCTTTCACTCCGCTGCGGTTGATCGCCTGTTCCAGATTGTCAGCAGTGATCATGCCGTAAGTGACCGGAATGCCGGACTCCAGACCGAGCTGGGCCAGACCTTTGGCCACTTCAGCATTGATGTAGGAAGCATGCGGCGTATCCCCCTGAATAACCACACCCAAAGCGACGACCGCATCAAATTCTTTACGTTCAAGCATCTTTTTCACGGCAAACGGGATCTCGTAAGATCCCGGCACATAGGCGACTGAAACATCTGCCGCATCACCGCCGTGACGGACAATGGCATCCATCGCTCCGGAGAGCAGACGGCTGACCAGAAAATCATTGAAACGGGCACAAACAATACCGATTTTGATCCCCTGGGCATCGAGATTGCCTTCAAAAATCTTTCCTGCATTTTTATCCATCGTGAAATCCTTTCCTGTTTACGGAAGTTATCGCAATTCGACTTTTAATTCAGCGGCCAGTTTCGCCCGGATTTTTTCCATGGCGGCATTGACTTCGTTATCAGTCAATGTCCGTTCCCGGTTGCGGAAACTCAAACTGTAAGCCATGCTCTTTTTCTGCTGCTTTTTCAAATCATCGCCGACGAAAATATCAAAGAGGCGGACTGATTCAAAATTGGGAGCCTTGCACTTGCGGATGAAGTCAATAACCTCACCGTGAGTGAGAGTTTCCGGAGCGACAAAGGCGATATCCCGGGTCGTACCGGGGAATTGAGCCAACGGCTTGCAGCTCTTTTTCACATGGCTTGCGGCATCGATCAATGCTGCAACTTCCATCTGGGCAAAGAATACCGGAGCTGAACTGCGCCATGATGAGGCATGCTTGCCGTTAAGTTCACCGAACATCCCGGCAACTTTACCTTCCAGCATCAGCACCAGTGCATGACCGGCTTTGAAACGGGCATCCGGTTCAGCCGGAGCCACAAAACGGAAATTGGTAATGGCCAATTTTTCAAGCAATGTTTCCACCACCCCTTTGATGTCATAGAAGTCGATCAATGCATCACCCTCGGCAGAAAAGAGTTCCGGATGGCGTTTGCCGGTCATCAAAATCAGCAATTCATTGCGTTCTTCAGGAAATTTCGCCGGATTTTTGCAAAATGCCTTATCCAATTCAAAGAGGCGCAGATCCCGGTTGCCGCGGGCAATATTGCGGCCGACAGTGCCCAGCATTTCGCCGAGCAGCCCCGGACGCATCCAGCCGTTATCCGGAGAAAGCGGATTGGAAAGCTCGATCAGGTCGCTCCTGTCAAAACGGGAATCGACCAACGCTGATGCCGATCCGACAATACTGTAATGCACACACTCATCAAATCCCATGCCGATCACCAGATCACGCAAATTGCGCAGCGGCGCATAAGCATCTTCGCTGTCCGGGTGGCAAACCTTGCCGGCAACCGGGATCATCGGGATCTTATCCAAACCGTCGATCCGGGCGACCTCTTCGGCCAGATCAGCTTCCCGGGTCAGATCAAGACGGAAAAGCGGAGCTGTCACCACACAGGATTCTGCCGTGACATTTTCCACTTTGAGGTGAAGCTTCTGCAAAATATCCACGATCCGCTCATTGGAAACCGTTGTACCGATCAGGGCGCGGATCTTTTCAAACCGGCAATTGATCACCGGCTCCGCCGGACGGTCAGCGGCGACCTCCATCGCCTTGCAGGACAATTCGCCGCCGGCCACCGCCAGAATCAATTGACATGCCCGAACCGATGCCAATTCAGCCATGTCAAAATCCACACCGCGCTCGTAACGGTAACTGGCATCAGTGGAAATTCCCAGAGTGCGGCTTTCCGTGCGGATGTGAGAGGATTTGAAAACGGCACTTTCCAACAGAATTTCAGTGGTATTTTCCGTAACTCCGGAATTTTCACCGCCCATGATACCGGCCAGAGCCATCGGTTTTTCCGCATCAGCGATCACCAGATGGTTTTCGTTAAGTTCGACAACTTTGCCGTCCAGCAGAGTGATCGTTTCACCGGCTTTGGCGTTGCGGGCGACCACCCGGTTTCCGGCAAGTGTCTGACGGTCAAAGGCATGAAGCGGCTGTCCCAGCTCCAGCATGACAAAGTTGGTGATGTCAACGACATTATTGATGGCACGCAGGCCGACACTTTCCAAACGTTCTTTCAACCAATCCGGAGACGGCCCGATTTTCACATTTTTTATGACCCGGCAGATATATCTGGGACACAATTCCGGATTTTCGACAGTGACCAATCCCGGGATTTCCGCATCGCATTCCGGAATGGAAATTTCCGGCAGCACTGCCGGAGTGGAAAGCAAGCAGGAAACATCCCGTGCAACTCCCCACATGGAAAGACAATCCGGACGGTTTGGCGTGATCTCCAATTCGATACGGGTATCCCCCGGATAAAGTTGAGTCAGCGGCACGCCTAATGCGGTATCCGCCGGAAAAATCATCAATCCGTCATGATTTTCAGAAATGCCCAACTCTTTTTCACTGCACATCATGCCGCAGGATTCAACTCCGCGCAATTTGGACCGTTTGATCTTGAAATCCCCTTCATCGGTATGAAAAACCGTACCGATCTTTGCCAGCGGCACAATCGATCCGGCATCACAGTTGGGGGCTCCGCAAACGATCTGCAGCTCTTCACTGCCATCGGTAACCTTGCACACCGAAAGATGATCACTGCCCGGATGTGCCTCACGGGAAAGGATCTTTGCCGTTACCACACCGTCTGGAATGGTGGAATTTTTCTCGATTTTTTCCACCTCGATACCGGCCATGGTCAATTTATCACAGAGATATGCGTCATCACAATCAAGTTTGACGTAATCACTCAGCCATTTTCTTGAAATATCCATAATTAACGCACCTCAAAATTGTTCCAGAAAACGGATGTCGTTGTCGTAGAGGAACCGCAGATCCGGAATCCGGTAACGCAACATCGCCAGACGCTCCAGACCGAGACCGAAAGCATAACCGCTCCAGATTTCCGGATCGTAACCGACATTTTTCAACACATTCGGATCGACCATTCCCGCTCCGGCGATTTCAATGTATCCGGAATTTTTACAGACATTGCACCCTTTACCGCCGCAAACCACACAACTGAAGTCATACTCCACACTCGGTTCGGTAAATGGGAAAAAGTGAGGCCGCAAACGGATTTTCACATCCTTGCCAAACATCTCCCAGGCAAAAGTCTGCAACACACTTTTCAGGTCGGCCATCGAAACATTTTTGTCAATATACAACCCCTCGATCTGATGAAAATTCATCCCGTGAGTGGCATCAGGCGTATCCCGGCGGAAAACTCTGCCGGG